>CAZGRT010000080.1:0-5297 GCA_964528225.1 uncultured Thermodesulfobacteriota bacterium
GGCGTGGGCGGGATCGTGCGTTGCCGGCGGGTGCCACGGGCAGATGGTCTCCCTGAAGTTCCTCCACGGACCGGTGGCCGCAGAGGAGGCGGGTGCCGAGGGGTGCGTGTCCTGTCACGAGCCCGCCGGGCCCCTCTGCACTGCCGGGAAGGCCGGTGCCTACAAGTTGAAGACGCAGAAGGACCGCCTCTGCATGCTCTGCCACGAGCGCGGCACCGGCACGCAGCACACGAGAACCCGGGGGCAGTGCCTCGGGTGCCATTCCCCCCACGGGTCGGAGGAGAGCGCCAAACTGCTCAAGGCCGGGGGTTGAGGACGCGCAACGCAGCGCTCCGCCCATCCGCGCAGGAACCCCTATCGGGCTCCTGCGCTTTCTTTGCAGGGTCCCAGGCCCCGTCCGAGGGCGTCCGACCCGGAGGAACCGACGTGATCGACCACATGGGTGACTGGCAGAGGACACACAACCTGGGCCAATTGCGTCTGGCGGACCAGGGGCAGGAGGTCACCCTGATGGGGTGGGTCCATCGGCGCCGCGATCATGGCGGGCTCGTGTTCGTCGACCTGCGCGACCGAGAGGGCCTCACGCAGGTGGTGTTCTACCCGGAGCACTCGCCTACGGCCCACGCGAAGGCGCACGACCTGCGCAGCGAGTACGTCGCGGCCGTGCGCGGGTTCGTGACCCCGCGCCCCGAAGGCACCGAGAACGCGGACCTTCCCACGGGCCAGATCGAGGTTCGGGCGGCCGAGGTGAGGATCCTCAACCGCGCCACGCCGCCGGTCTTTCCCATCGAGGACGACGCCGAGGCCGGGGAGGACCTCCGGCTCCGGCACCGCTACCTCGATCTGCGCCGCCCTGCGCTGCAGCGAAACCTCCGGCGGCGCCACCGGGCCGTCATGGCGGTGCGCCGATTCCTCGACGAGCACGGATTCGTCGATGTCGAGACGCCCATGCTGACCCGGAGCACGCCGGAAGGAGCCCGGGACTTCCTCGTCCCGAGTCGCCTCAGCCCGGGTCATTTCTACGCCCTTCCCCAGTCGCCCCAACTCTTCAAGCAACTCCTGATGGTGGGCGGGCTCGACCGGTACTACCAGATCGTGAAGTGCTTCCGGGACGAGGACCTGCGTGCGGACCGCCAGCCGGAGTTCACCCAGATCGACCTGGAGATGAGCTTCGTCACCCCCGGCCAGCTCATGGAACTCATGGAGGAGATGGTCGCGGCGGTGTGGAAGGAGTGCCTCGGCGTGGAGTTGGAGCGTCCCTTCCCCAGAATCCCCTACGACCAGGCCGTGGGGCGCTACGGAAGCGACGCGCCGGACATCCGCTTCGGGCTGGAACTGGCGGACGTGAGCCGGGCTGTGGCGAGCTCCGACTTCAAGGTCTTCGCGCAGGTGGTGGGCCGGGGGGGAGTCGTGAAGGGCCTCAACGCCGAAGGAGCGGGTGAGATCCTGTCGCGCAAGGAGATCGACGACCTGACGGGCTTCGTGGCGCCCTTCGGCGCCAAGGGCCTCGCCTGGATCCGCGTCCAACCGGACGGCGAGTGGCAATCCCCCATCGCCAAGTTCCTCGGCGAAGAGGCACGCGACGGCATTTCCCGGGCGCTTTCCCCGAAGCCGGGCGACATCCTGTTCTTCGTGGCCGACGATCCGAAGGTCGCCAACCTGGCCCTGGCCCGCCTGCGCACCCACCTCGCGACACGGTTGGGCCTCGTTCCCGCCGACCGGTGGGCATTCTGCTGGGTTACGGACTTCCCCCTCGTCGAGTGGGATGCCGAGGCCAAGCGGTACGTGGCCCTGCACCACCCGTTCACCCGGCCGCAGGACGAAGACGAACCCAAGCTCGACCGCGCACCCGGCGAGGTGCGGGCACAGGCCTACGACCTGGTCCTCAACGGCACGGAACTGGGCGGCGGGTCGATCCGAATCCACGACGAGGGGTTGCAGGCGCGGGTCTTCGAGACGCTTTCCATCGGGGCCGAGGAAGCCAGAGCCAAGTTCGGCTTCCTCCTGGAGGCGCTGTCCCACGGCGCCCCTCCCCACGGCGGCATCGCCTTCGGGCTGGATCGGATGCTCATGTTCTTGTGCGGGAGCCCGAGCATCCGGGACGTAATCGCCTTCCCCAAGACGCAGAAGGGAACGTGCCTGCTCACCGAGGCGCCTTCGACCGTGGACGCCGAGCAACTCCGGGATCTCCACCTTCGCGTGCGACTCCCGGAAAAGGCTTGAGATCTCCTCCGGTTTTCTTGACGGCTGCGGAGAGGAATGATAATTTCCCCTCGACCGATCGGAAACTGGGAGAAAGGGATCCATGAAGCTCACTACGAAGAGCCGGTATGGGGTTCGGGCGATCTTCGACATCGCGTACCACACGGGCGGCCTGCCGGCGCAGATCAAGGACATCTCGGACCGCCAGCGGATCAGCCCGCGGTACCTCGAGCAGATCTTCCAGAAGCTCAAGAAGGCCGGGATCCTGGGCAGCAAGCGGGGACCCAAGGGAGGGTACTATCTCCTGAAGGAGCCCAAGGACATCACGATCTACGACATCATCACCACCACCGAGGGACCGATCGAGCTGGTCTTCTGCGTGGGGGAGGACGAGGCGGGCGGGAGCTGCGACGCGACCATGTGCGACATGAAGGACCAGTGCGTCGCGAGCCCGCTGTGGAAGGAACTCGGGGACAGGATCGCCGACATCTTCCGCAACACCACGATCCAGAACCTCTGCCAGAAGGCCGAGGCGCTGGGCATCGAGCGGAAGCTCGACTCGAGGTTCATGTACTACATCTGAACGGCCCGTCCGGCCGCTCGCTGCGCCCCGGGTTCCCGGGGCGCGTTCGTTTGGAGTCCCGAGAGCCCACATGGCCCTGCGCATCGCGATCAACGGGTTCGGGAGGATCGGCCGGAGCGCATTCCGGGTAGCCCTCGGGAGGCCCGAGACCCGTGTGGTGGCCGTCAACGACCTGGCCGATACCGAGACGCTTTCGTACCTGCTCCGCAACGACTCGGTGCTGGGCAAGCTGGAAACGGCCGTGGAATCCCGTGAGGACTCCCTCGTCGTGGGGGAAGAAGCGGTTCGCGTCTTCCGGGAGCAGGACCCCGGGCGGCTTCCCTGGCGGGAGCTCGGCGTGGACGTGGTGCTCGAGTGCACGGGACTCCACACCCGAAGGGCCCAGGCTGCCGCGCACCTGGAGGCTGGAGCCGGCCGGGTCGTGGTCTCCGCGCCGGCACCGGGCGCCGACGCCACCATCGTCCTCGGCGTGAACCAGGAGCACTTCGACCCATCCCGGCACCGGGTCGTGAGCAACGCGTCCTGCACCGCCAACTGCCTCGCGCCCATCCTCGCGGTGCTGCACCGGACGTACGGGGTCCGGCGAGGCCTCGTGACCATGATCCACTCGTACACGGCGGACCAGGCGATTCTCGACCGGCCGCACCCCGACGTGCGCCGGGGCCGGGCCGCGTCCCTGTCCCTGATCCCGACGACGACCTACGTGGCACCTACGGTGGCCACGGTGCTGCCGGAGATGGAGGGGCGCCTCGCGGGCCTGTCGGTTCGCGTGCCCACGCCCAGCGTATGCCTGGCCGATCTGAGTGTGACCTTGGAGGAACCCGCCGCGGCGGACGCGGTCAACGGGACCCTGCGCAACGCTGCCGAGGGCCCCCTCCGGGGCATCCTCGGCTTCACGGAGGAACCGCTGGTTTCGGTAGACTACGTCGGCTGCCCGCTCTCGGCGGTCGTGGACGGGCCCAGCACCCGGGACGCCGGCGGGGAGCTCGTCAAGATCCTCGCCTGGCACGACAACGAGTGGGGCTACTCCAACCGCTTGGTGGAACTTGCCGAGTTCGTGGGCCGCTGGGGAGGCTAGCCGTCCGGGCGCCCTCGGGTACCGAGGCCGCCGGGGCACGGGGGTCTCCACACCGCGACCGTCTTGAGGAGGTGAAGGCATGATCCGATCCCTGGATCAACTCCCGATGGATGCCAAGCGCGTCTTCGTCCGGATGGATTTCAACGTGCCGTTGAAGAACGGGGTGATCCAGGACGACACCCGCATCCGTGCGGCCATCCCCACGATGGAGACCGTGCTCGAGGCCGGCGGAGCCCTGGTCTTGGCGAGCCACCTGGGGCGGCCAAAGGGGGGCCCGGACCCCGCCTTCAGCCTCGCCCCGGTTCGCCGGGCACTCGAAGAAGTGCTGAACCGACCGGTCGCCCTCGCACCCGCCGTGGTGGGGCCCGAGGTGGAGCGTCTGGCGGCGGCGACGAGACCGGGGGCGGTGCTCCTGCTCGAGAACGTCCGCTTCCATCCGGGCGAGACCAAGAACGATCCCGAGCTGTCGCGTCAACTCGCCGCGCTGGCGGACCTCTACGTGAACGACGCCTTCGGCAGCTGCCACCGAGCCCACGCTTCCACCGCCGGCATGGCGGTGCACTTCGGCGGCGGGCGAAAGGCGGCCGGCAAGCTGCTTCTCGCCGAGGTCGAAGCCTTCCGCAAGGTTCTCCGGAACCCGGCGCGCCCCTTCGTGGCGATTCTCGGCGGGGCCAAGGTGAGCGACAAGATCGAGGTCATCCGCAACCTTCTCGACCAAGTGGACCGGCTGCTGATCGGCGGCGGAATGGCCTTCACCTTCCTGGCCGCCCGCGGGACGCCGATCGGGGACTCCCTGGCCGAAGCCGACAAGGTCGACGTGGCCCGCGCGATCCTCGACGAGGCGGAACGCCTGGACAAGCCGCTCCTGCTGCCCCGCGACCACGTGATCGCCCGGGACCTCGCCGATCCCGCTTCCGCCAAGGCGACCGAAGGACCGGAGGTCCCGGCGGGATGGAAGGGCCTCGACGTCGGCCCCCGGACCCGCGACGCCTTCGCCGCGGCCGTGGCGGACGCGGCCACGGTGGTCTGGAACGGGCCCATGGGGGTGTTCGAGACCCCCGCCTTTGCGGAAGGAACCTTCTCCCTGGCGCGCGCGGTGGCCGAGTGCAACGGCTTCACCGTGGTCGGAGGCGGCGACAGCGTCTCGGCAGTCCAGAAGGCCGGCGTCGCCCCGCGGATCGGCCACATCTCGACCGGAGGAGGAGCCTCTCTGGAGCTCCTGGAGGGCAAGGTGCTCCCCGGCCTGGCGGCCTTGGAGGAATGACCGTTGCGAGTCCCGCTGATCGCCGGCAACTGGAAGATGAACAAAACGGCCCGGGAGGGAGCGTCCCTCGCTTCCTCGCTGCGGGACCGACTGGGGTCCCTCCAGGGCGTCGAGGTGGCGGTGGCTCCTCCCTTCACGGCGCTCCACGCCGTGGGCGGGGCACTCTCCGG
>CAZGRT010000081.1:0-8794 GCA_964528225.1 uncultured Thermodesulfobacteriota bacterium
GGAGATGGTGATGCCGGGGGACAACGTGCGCATGGACGTGGAGCTGATCACGCCGATCGCGATGGAAGAGGGGCTGCGGTTCGCGATTCGGGAGGGCGGGCGCACGGTGGGTGCCGGCGTCGTCACCGCGATCAACGAGTAGGCCGAGAGAGCGATCTCCGCGGGGAGTGTCATGAGAGACCAGATCACGCTTGCCTGCGGCGAATGCAAGCAGCGCAACTACATGAGCACCAAGAACAAGAAGCGGACGCCGGCCAAGCTGGAGATGAAGAAGTACTGCCGCTTCTGCGGCCGGCACACTCCGCACAAAGAGACGAAGTAGCCCGTTTCGAACGCGCAGGCCAGTAGCTCGAACTGGTAGAGCACCGGACTCCAAATCCGGGGGTTGGGGGTTCGAATCCCTCCTGGCCTGCCAGTCGTTCACGAGGGACGGATGGTAGAGAAGCTCAAGACGTTTTTCCGGGAAGCCAAGGTGGAGATCCGCAAGGTCACCTGGCCCGACCGGAAGATTACCGGCGCGTCCACCGTCGTGGTCCTGGTGGTCGTGGTCGTGGTGAGTTTGTACCTGGGCATCGTGGACGCCGTGCTCAGCCAGCTGTACAAGCTGCTGCTGAGCTAGTCAGCCTGACGATCCCTCCGACCCGCCCCCCCTCCGCTCCGCACAGGTGAGACGCGATGGCGAAGCAGTGGTACGTCGTCCATACGTATTCCGGGTACGAGAACCGCGCCAAGCTGGGTCTCGAACAGCGGATCAAGGAGATGTCGAAGGAGGAGTTCTTCGGCAAGGTACTCGTCCCCTCGGAGAAGGTGGTGGAGGTGGTCAAGGGGGAGAAGCGGACTTCGTCGCGGAAGTTCTTCCCCGGCTACATCCTCGTCGAGATGGAGCTGAACGACGAGACCTGGTACCTGGTGAAGAACACGCCCCGGGTGACGGGTTTCGTCGGGGGGGCCACGAACCCCACGCCGATCTCGGAGGACGAGGTCCAGAAGATCATCGGGCAGATGGAGGAGGGGCGCGCGCACCCCAAGCCGAAGTACGAGTTCGGCAAGGGGGAGCGCGTGAAGGTCATCGACGGCCCGTTCTCGAACTTCAACGGGATCGTGGAAGACGTCAACCCCGACAAGGGCAAGCTGCGCGTCCTCGTGAGCATCTTCGGACGCTCGACGCCGGTGGAGTTGGAGTTCTTCCAGGTGGAGAAGGCGTAGTTCCCGTCGTCGGACGCCGGTCCAGCCGGCGACGAATGACGGAGAACGTATAGACGACAGGAGTCTCGGCCATGGCCAAGAAGATCACCGCCCTCATCAAACTCCAGATCCCCGCCGGCCAGGCCAACCCCTCGCCCCCGGTCGGGCCGGCGCTGGGTCAGCACGGCGTGAACATCATGGAGTTCTGCAAGGCGTTCAACGCCAAGACCAAGGACGGCAACGGCATCGTGACGCCCGTGGAGATCACGGTGTTCGCCGACCGTTCGTTCACCTTCATCACGAAGACGCCCCCGGCCGCTGTGCTCCTGAAGATCGCCGCGGGCCTGGACAAGGGGTCCGGGGAGCCCAACAAGAAGAAGGTGGGCAAGGTGACCCGGGCGCAGGTGCGGGAGATCGCGGAGCAGAAGCTCCCCGACCTCAACACCACGAACATCGAGTCGGCGATCCGCACCGTGGAGGGCGCCGCCCGGAGCATGGGGCTCGACGTAACCGATTGAACCGCTGACCGCGGGAGGGCTGACGGGGCCGGCCGCCTCGGGAGAGCCCGCGAGCACCGCAGCAGGGAGAGACGATCATGGCCAAGCGCGGGAAGAAGTTCCAGAAGGCCCTCGAGAAGGTCGACCGCCTCAAGAGGTACAGCCTCGAGGAGGCTCTGGCCCTGGTGCCGGAGATCAGCTGGGGCAAGTTCGACGAGAGCGTCGACCTGGCGGTGAACCTGGGCGTGAACCCCGCCCACGCGGACCAGATGGTGCGCGGCACGGTGGTGCTGCCCCACGGCACGGGGAAGACCGTGCGGGTGGCGGTGTTCGCCAAGGGCGAGAAGGAGAAGGAGGCCCGGGAGGCGGGGGCCGACGTCGTCGGGGCGGAAGACCTGGTGGAGAAGATCCAGGGTGGGTGGCTGGAGTTCGACAAGGCGGTCGCCACTCCCGACCTCATGGGGTTGGTGGGGCGGCTCGGTCGGGTCCTCGGCCCCCGGGGGCTCATGCCGAACCCCAAGACCAACACGGTGACGACCGACGTCGCCGGCGCGGTTCGGGAGCTGAAGGCCGGCCGCGTGGAGTACCGCGTCGAGAAGGCCGGCATTGTCCACATCCCGGTGGGGCGCAAATCGTTCCCCCCCGAGCAGCTCCGGGAGAACGCCCAGGCGGTTCTCGACAGCCTCATCAAGGCGAAGCCGTCCTCGGCGAAGGGCACCTACATCAAGGCGATCACCGTCTCCACCACCATGAGCCCAGGGGTCAAGGTGGAGACCGCGGATTACAGGGCTTAATCCCGTTACAGGGTTCCGGGCCGTACGAAGACCGCAGGGGCCGAAAGGCTTAATGGCCTGCCGAGTCGGCCGGAGGGATGGGCGGGCGATCCCATTCCTCGAACGGCAGCGGCCGGACGCGTCGTCAACCGCAACCGTTTGGGAGAAAGGGGGTCGTAAGCGAGCGTGAAGAGAACAGAGAAGGAAGCCACAGTCGGGGAACTTCGCGAGAAGTTCCAACAGGCACAGGCGGCCATCATCACCGAGTACCGAGGGCTGACGGTAGCCAAGGTGAACGAGCTCCGTCGCGCCCTGGAAAAGGAAGGGGCCGTCTACCGGGTCGTGAAGAACACCCTGGCCCGCCTGGCGGTGGAGGGGACCGAGTACGGGGTGCTCCGGGATCAGTTCCTGGGGCCCGTCGCGGTCACCTGGGCCGGGCAGGACGCCGTGGCAGCCGCCAAGGTGCTCACGGAGTTCGCCAAGGGTTCGGACGCCCTGACCATCCGCGGCGGCGCGCTCGGTGGCCGTCTGCTGACGGCGGCGGACGTGGACGCGCTCGCCAAGCTCCCCAGCCGCGAGCAGCTCCTGGGGCAGTTCCTGAGCGTGCTCGTCGGCCCGATGCGCAACCTCGTGGGAGTGCTCTCGGGCGTTCCCCGCAACTTCGTCCAGGTGCTCCACGCGATCGAGCAGAAGAAGGCCGCCTGAGGCGGTTTCCAGAAACCAACGTACAGCTCTTGTAGGAGGTACCCATGTCCATCACGAAGGAAGACGTCGTCAAGTTCATCGAGGGGATGACCGTTCTCGAGCTCTCCCAGCTGGTCAAGGAGCTCGAGGAGAAGTTCGGCGTGACGGCGGCCGCTCCCATGGCCTTCGCCGCGATGCCCGGCGCGGGCGCCGCTGCCGCCCCCGTGGAGGAGGAGAAGACCGAGTTCAACGTCAAGCTCGTCGACTCCGGCGCCCAGAAGATCCAGGTGATCAAGGTCGTGCGCGCCCTCACGGGCCTCGGCCTCAAGGAGGCCAAGGATCTCGTGGACGGCGTCCCGAGCATGGTGAAGGAAGCGGTCAGCAAGGACGAGGCCGAAGACGTCAAGAAGAAGATCGAAGAGGCCGGTGGGAAGGTCGAGATCTCCTGAGATCCGACCTGGCCCGTCGAACCGAGCGAACGATCCCTTGAAGGGTGCGCGGAGGGGTTTGCCCTCCGTGCACCCTATTTCCCGTTTTCTGCCCCCTGTCCCCGCCGGCGCCGCTCGCGCCTGACCCCGGTCCGCGGCGTATGCCGCGAGCCGGTCGAGATCCGGACCCCAGAAGGAGACGAGACCCCATGGCAAATGCTGTCGCCGAGAGCCGGAGACTTCGTCGGAAGTTCAACAAGATCGAGACCGTGGTCCAGATCCCGAACCTCATCGAAGTGCAGAAGGCGTCCTACGACCGGTTCCTCCAAGCCGACGTTCCAGCCGAGCAGCGGGAGAGCAGCGGGCTGCAGAAGGTCTTCCAGAGCGTCTTCCCGATCCGCGACTTCGGGGAGACGGCCTCCCTGGAGTTCGTCAAGTACGAGCTCGGGGAGCCCAAGTACGGCGTGGACGAGTGCGTGCAGCGCGGCATGACCTACGCCCGGCCGATCAAGATCACCGTGCGCCTGGTCGTCTGGGACGTGGACGACGAAGCGGGAACGCGGAGCATCCGGGATGTGAAGGAGCAGGAGGTCTACTTCGGGGAGATCCCGGTGATGACCCACAACGGCACCTTCATCGTGAACGGAACCGAGCGGGTCATCGTCAACCAGCTCCACCGGTCGCCGGGCGTCTTCTTCAGCCACGACGAGGGCAAGAAGCACTCGAGCGGCAAGTTCCTGTACTCCGCACGGGTGATCCCCTACCGGGGATCGTGGCTCGACTTCGAGTTCAACCACAAGGACCTCCTGTTCGTGCGCATCGACCGGCGCCGCAAGCTGAACGCCACGGTGCTGCTCAAGGCCCTCGGATACTCCCACCAGGACATCCTGGACCTGTTCTACGAGAAGATGGACGTCCGGGTGGAGTGGGAGCAGGACAAGGCGCACAAGGAGATCCGGTTCGACCTGTTCAAGGACTCCCGGGCCACGGAGGATCTCGTCCACCCGGAGACCGGGGCGGTGCTCGTCAAGAAGCAGCGCAAGATCACCGCCGGCAAGCTCAAGCAGCTCGAGAAGGCCGGGGCGAAGTCCAGCCCCGTGACCCTCGAGGACCTCGCGGAACACTGCCTCGCGGAGGCCGTGGTCGACCCGGAGACGGGCGAGATCCTGGCGGAGGGCGGCCAGGACCTCAGCGAGGGGCTCCTGGACAAGTTCCGGGAGAAGGGCATCTCCGAGTTCAAGATCCTGTTCATCGACAACCTCAAGGTGGGCCCGTACGTGCGCGACACCCTCCTCGACGACAAGGTGGAGGGCAAGGACGACGCCATCATCGAGATCTACCGCCGCATGCGCCCCGGCGACCCGCCCACGCTGGACACGGCCACCAAGTTCTTCGACAACCTCTTCTTCAACGAGGAGCGGTACGACATCTCCGAGGTCGGGCGGCTCAAGCTGAACCACAAGCTCCGCATCCAGGCCCCCCTGAGCCAGCAGACCCTGACCAAGGAGGACATCCTCGCGGTCATCCGGTACCTGGTCGGCCTGAAGAACGCCCAGGGCACGATCGACGACATCGACCACCTGGGCAACCGCCGGGTGCGCAGCGTCGGGGAGTTGCTGGAGAACCGGTACCGCGTCGGGCTGGTCCGGATGGAGCGCGCGGTCAAGGAGCGCATGAGCCTCCAGGAGGTCGAGGCCCTCATGCCCCACGACCTCATCAACTCGAAGCCCGTGACCGCCGTGGTCAAGGAGTTCTTCGGGTCGGGGCAGCTCTCCCAGTTCATGGACCAGACCAACCCCCTGTCGGAGACGACCCACAAGCGCCGGCTCTCCGCCCTGGGGCCCGGGGGCCTCACCCGCGAGCGCGCCGGCTTCGAGGTGCGCGACGTCCACCCGACCCACTACGGGCGCATCTGCCCCATCGAGACGCCGGAAGGCCCGAACATCGGCCTGATCGTGAGCCTGTCGATCTACGCCCGGGTCAACGAGTTCGGGTTCATCGAGACGCCGTACCGCAAGGTGGCCAAGGGGTCGGTGGCGCCGGAGATCACCTTCCTCACGGCCCTGGACGAGGAGGAGCACGTCATCGCCCAGGCCAACGCGCCCCTGGACGCCAAGCACCGCTTCGTGAACCCGATGGTGAACGCCCGCAAGAACGGTGAGCCCATCCTGGTCTCCGCCCAGGACGTGGACCTGATGGACGTCTCTCCCAAGCAGCTGGTGAGCGTCGCGGCCGCGCTCATCCCGTTCCTGGAGCACGACGACGCCAACCGGGCGCTGATGGGTTCGAACATGCAGCGCCAGGCGGTGCCCTTGCTAAAGCCCGATGTGGCGACAGTCAGCACCGGCATGGAGTGGCAGGCGGCCTATAACTCGGGCCAGGTGGTTATCTCCGATACTGAAGGCGAGGTCGTTAGCGTGACCGGCGACAAGATCGTGGTCATGACCGACAACGGATCGCGCACCTACAACCTGCGTAAATACAACCGTTCGAACCAGAGTACGTGCATTGACCAGCGACCGATTGTGGTCAAGGGCCAGCGGGTTCAGCCGGGCCTGATCCTGGCCGACAGCTCATCTACCGAGCACGGCGAGCTGGCTCTGGGCCAGGACGTGGTTGTCGCCTTCTTATCATGGGAAGGAGGCAACTTTGAAGATGCGATTCTGGTCAGTGAAGAACTGGTGCGCCAAGACAAGTTCACCTCGGTCCACATCGAGAAGCATGAAGTAGAGGCGCGCGACACCAAGCTCGGGCCTGAAGAGATCACCTATGACATTCCTAATGTCAGTGAAGACGCACTAAAAGATCTCGACGAGCGAGGCATTATTCGTATCGGCGCCAACGTCAATGAAAACGACATCCTGGTCGGGAAGATAACGCCTAAGGGCGAGAAAGAGCTCAGCCCAGAAGAGAAATTGCTCCGGGCCATCTTTGGCGACAAGGCGCGCGAGGTGAAGGACTCGAGCCTGCGCCTGCCCCACGGCGCCCGGGGCAAGGTTGTTGACGTCCAGGTCTTCAATCGCCAACAAGATCGGGATCTCCCGGCCGGCGTTGAGACGATGGTCCGCGTCAGCGTTGCCCAACGGCGCAAGATCGCTGAAGGGGACAAGATGGCCGGCCGCCATGGCAACAAAGGGGTCATCTCCAAGGTCGTACCCATTGAGGACATGCCGTTCTTGGGTGACGGCCGCCCGGTTGATATCATCCTCAACCCCATTGGTGTGCCAGGCCGTATGAATCTGGGACAGATTCTGGAGACCCATTTGGGTTGGGCCGCCAGCCGGCTAGGTTTCCGAGCCATCACGCCGGTCTTCGATGGCGCCGACGAAGATGAGATTGGGGCCGAGTTAGCCCGGGCCTGGCTGTCGGACAGAGCCTGGGACGCCGTGACCGACTGGGCCTGGGACTGGCTGACTGAGATCGAATATGATCTCGAATCGCTGGACGACGCCGATGGGGCCCGCGACCTTTTCCTGAGCGCCTGGTTAGATGAGCTTGGGTACGAGCCCGATCGTCTCCTGACTGAGCCAACTTATGCGCGTGAGGCGGTCGTGACTGAGTGGCTGCGCGAACGCGGTTGGGATCCGGAGAGCGTGATGCCCAAGGATTGGGAACATTTACGCAAGCACCAATGGGAACCTTATAACGCGACGGCCATTGACGTGTGTCTGCGTGAATGGGTTGACTATATGCGCGAGAGCCACAGTCTGGAGCTGCCAGAAGAGCTGCAGACGCTTGACCTGCGTGCGGCCTCGGCCGAGCAGCTTCAGCAGTTGGCCGCTCAGATTAGCCTGTCGACAGGTGTTCCTGCCCCAGTTTTGGGCAAGGAGCAGTTGTTTGATGGTAAGTCCGGCGAACCCTTTGCCCAGCCAGTGACTGTTGGCGTCATTCACATGTTAAAGCTTCATCACCTGGTCGAGGATAAGGTTCATGCCCGCTCAACCGGCCCATACTCGCTGGTCACGCAGCAGCCCTTGGGCGGCAAGGCCCAGTTCGGCGGTCAAAGATTCGGCGAGATGGAAGTGTGGGCCCTGGAAGCCTATGGCGCTGCCCATACCCTTCAGGAGATGTTGACGGTCAAGTCTGACGACGTCCAGGGGCGCGTCAAGACCTATGAAGCAATTGTCAAGAACGAGCCGATTGAAGAGCCGGGCATTCCGGCCTCCTTCCGGGTCTTGGTAAAGGAATTGCAGAGTTTGGGCCTGGCCGTTGAAGCAGTTACCGAGGGTGGTGAGGTTATCCGCTTTGGTAAAGAAGATGACAAGCGCCATCGTCCCTGGGTAGGGACGGGCCTGATGGATCTTGCCCGCAGCCGCCGCTAGACAGGTAGCCGGTTAGGGCCAGAGGGCGGCGTCGCCGGCTAAACGGGTACTTTCAAAAAGCGAATAACAGCCAAACGTATGTTTGACATCTGAACCCAGGATGGTAGAATAGTCATTTGGACTGTATCTCGAGCCGCGGCTGAGTGCTGAGTTCGAAAGGACGACTTGGTCGCGAATTGGATAAGTGAATCATTTTGGAGGCCATCGAAGAGCGTTCGATGGCCTCCATTGTCGAGTGCGAATGAAGAATGCGGCATTGCCACAAGGCTAAAACATCGCCAGCAAAGGGTAAAGATTAGCTTGTAGGAGGTCCGCAAGGAGACGAACGAAAGTGCCTACTATTAACCAGCTCGTGCGCAAGGGGCGTTCGCCCAAGACGAAGAAGACGAAAGCGCCGGCGTTACAGTACACCTTCAATTCATACAAGCAGCGTCGCATCCGCCAGCCAAAGGGCGCGCCACAGAAGCGCGGCGTTTGTACCCAGGTAAAGACGATGCCGCCGAAGAAGCCTAATTCGGCGCTGCGTAAGGTAGCCCGCGTGCGGCTGTCTAATGGAGTTGAGGTAACGGCCTATATTCCTGGCGAAGGCCACACGTTGCAGGATCACTCGGTGGTCTTGGTGCGTGGCGGCCGTGTCAAGGACTTGCCAGGCGTTCGCTACCACATTGTGCGCGGTACGCTCGATGCCGGCGGCGTGAACAACCGCAAGCAGGGCCGGTCTAAGTATGGCACGAAGACTCCCAAGTAATTGGGAGGATGGAGAACAGACAATGCCAAGGCGCTATCGTCCTGAAAGACGTGAGATCCAACCAGACCTGCGGTATAGCAGCGTGACTGTGCAGATGTTTATCAACCGCCTGATGAAAGGCGGCAAGAAGAGCACGGCGCAGAGTATTGTGTATGAC
>CAZGRT010000082.1:0-2610 GCA_964528225.1 uncultured Thermodesulfobacteriota bacterium
GATCGCCCACGCGGCGTCGGCCACGAACAGCCTCCCGCCCCGGTCGACGACGTAGCGCTGCAGCCAATGGGTCCCGAGGGCGTACACGAGCTCGTCTTCCGGAAAAGGCGGGGACGCCTTGAAATCGGCCAGCACCGCCGCGGCATCCTCCCGTGCGTCGCGGGTCATCCGCGCATGGGGGGTCCGCAGCCACTCGTCGTGTATTTCCCGGTGGCACTCCCCGCACGCGGAGGACCCCGCGTAATCGTCGAGGACGCTCTCCTCCCCCACGTGAAACCCCTCGGCGGCGAGGATTCCCCCGTCGTGGCATCCCAGGCACAGTTGGCCCCGGTCGTTGGGCCGCCGCAGGTAGAAGGTCCGGTACCGCCTCCGCCCGGTCACCAGCGAGACGAGTCGCTCCGCCAGCGAAGGGGAAACGTAGGGCTCGTCCGCCTCGGGGGAGCCGTGGGGATCGTGGCACGTGGCGCAGTTGATGGTCCCTCGCTCGTCGAGGCGGAGGTCGTCCGGGACCCTGGCGCCGGGGCGGATGTCGACCGGATGAAGGGTCGACAAGTCCTTGTCGCCGTGGCACTCGAGGCACAGGCTGACCACGTCGCGCCGCAGATCCCCTCCTCCCGACGGCTCCGAGTGGCACGAGCCGCACCGGGAGGGGTCGGAGAGGAACGCGTGGGGCTCCTCTCCGCCCCGCGCGCCCGACCACCCGAACACGAGGGCGAGGGCGAGCACGGTCGCGCCGGCCGGGCCTCTCATCCGTCGATCCGGAACTCTCCGATGGCTCGGCGCAACCGCTCCCACCCGGCCTCCGCCTCGGGCTGACCGTCGCCCGCCGAGAGCCCGGGAGAAGCCTTGTGCGCCAGCGACTCCAGTTCCGACGCCGCGTCCCGGATGGCTTCGACCTTCGCCCGGAGACTCTGCGTCATGTCGTTCATCGCCCCGGTGAGGGACTGGAGCTCGTCCCCCTCGCGGAGGCGGGTGACCAACGTGAGGTCGCCCCGGCCCACGTCGATGAGATTCGCCCGGAACCGGTACAGGGGGCCGCCGATCCGGTGGCTGTCGTACAGGGTGAGGACCGCGGCCAGGGCCGCGACGAGGAGCATCCCGGTGAAAGCCGAGGTCAGAACGGCCGGGAGGAGAACCTCCCAGGCGCTCCGCGCCTGGTAGTGGGCGCTGAAGAAGACCCGGCCGAACTCGCGGTCCGCAAGGAGGAACAAGAGCCCGGCGGTCAACCCCGTCCCCAGAACCGCGAGACCCGTCATCTTCAGCACGAACCGGAGCTGAAACGCCTTCTCGACGAGCATGATCCTGCGTTTCGGGGTACTCGCGTTCTGGAGCGCCTGCATCTCGACCTCCCCTGGAGCCGCACCGACGGGCAAAGGATCGGTCCGCCTCCGGGTCCACTTTAAGGCTGCGCTTCCTCTCCGGTGCCGGACCCGGGGCGCCTTCGCTCCTGGATTCCCACAGGGGGCTTGGGTGGAACCTTTTGACAGTGTCGATCCCGTCCATATAGTTTTGCTGCATGAGAGCGACGCGTATTCGCTGCGCCGTGGCCTCCCTCCTCGTCGCCCCGTTGGCGATGTCGTGTGTCCTTACCCACGTGACCAAGGACATCCCCCCCCCAGGCGGCTGCGACAGTTGCCACCGAGCGAAGATCTCTTCCAACTGGGAAGTGGGGGTGGCCCCCGTGACGCTGGGCGAGGATGGAAGACCCCCGGAGCAGCAGGAGCGGGTGATGCGCGAACTGAGGGAACTTCCCTATCACCAGCGCGTGCCCGACCGGCGTCTGGAGGTCTTCGCAGCGGCCGTGACGCCCGAATTGGTGGGGGAGGCAGAGACCGGCATCCAGTGCTTCGTCTGCCACCGCTCCCCCGAAGCACCCCACCAGGGCATGCGTGGCAGTTTTCATCACCCCTGGGGACAGCACCCCTCCGAGGGCAGGTAGGCGACCCGGAAGCGCACCCCGGCCCAGGGCTTCGAATGGGGCAACCACACCGCGTGTTGATCGTGGACGACGAGCGGACGCTCCTCGGCAACCTGGCCCGGGCGGTCAAGGCTCGCGGGTGGCTCGTGGACACCGCCGAGGATGGGCACGAGGCGCTGCAATTCCTGGAGAGGAGGAACTACGACCTGGTGGTGACCGACCTGCGGATGCCGGGCCTCGCGGGCGCAGACCTCATGGATCGGATCGAGGCCCGCGGCCACCCGGTTCGGGTCCTGGTCATGACGGGCCACGCGACGCTGGAGGCGGCCGTCGACTGCCTGCGGAAGGGCGCCGTCGACTTCCTGGTCAAGCCGTTCGACGTGGAGGCGTTCCTCTTGAGCCTGACCCGTGCCCTGAAGAAACCGCTGCCCAACGTGCCGGAACCGGACTGGGGTGCCCTGGCGGAGGAGCACGGGTTGACCCATCGGGAAATGGATATCCTGCGGGCCTTCTACGCTACCGGGCATACGAACGCCGGGTTGGCCGACACCCTCTCCTTGAGCACGCACACCGTGAAGTCCCACCTGAAGGCTGCGTTCTTGAAGATGGGGGTACGCTCCCGGGCCGAGTTGCTTCGCGCCCTGCGCACCGCGCGCTGATCCTCTCGCTCTCCGACGGACATCGGAATGGGG
>CAZGRT010000083.1:0-10341 GCA_964528225.1 uncultured Thermodesulfobacteriota bacterium
CGATTCGCTCGCCCTCGAGAGCGGGACGCTCCGGCTCCAGGGACTGGGGCTCCGCAAGAAGTTCATGTTCTCCGTCTACGTGGGCGCCCTGTACCTGACCACGCCCACCTCGGACGCCGC
This sequence comes from uncultured Thermodesulfobacteriota bacterium, assembly GCA_964528225.1. GTDB lineage: Bacteria > Desulfobacterota > Deferrisomatia > Deferrisomatales > JACRMM01 > CAZGRT01. The sequence goes on from CAZGRT010000083.1 coordinate 121, forward strand.
GGCGGCGGTGGCGGCGGACGAGCCCAAGCGCATCGAGATGCACTTCCTCCGGGACGTGGGGGAGGACAAGCTGGCGGAGGCCTTCCGGGAGGGCTTCTTCAACAACGCCCAGGAGCGCCTCGACCGCCTGAACCCTCGCCTGGACGCCCTGATCGGGCTCTTCCCCGGGGGGGCGAAGGAGGGACAGGCGGTGGCGCTCACCTATGTGCCGGCCCGGGGCGTGGCGGTCGCCTTCGACGGCGAGGAGCGGGGCGTGATCGAGGGGCGGGACTTCATGGAGGCCCTGTGGGCCGTGTGGCTCGGCCAGGTGCCCGCCGACCAGGACCTCAAACGGGGGATGCTGGGGACGAAGTAGGAGGCCCTGCCGGGCCCTGGGCGAGGATCTCGATCTCCTCCGGACCCGGGAAGCTCCGCCCCCCCAGTCCGCGGCACGCCAGGCTCCCGGCCGCGACCGCGTAGCGGAGGGCATCCGCGCGGGCCATTCCCCGGGCCAACCCCAGGGACAGCGCGCCGTGGAAGGCGTCGCCGGCGCCGGTGGTGTCCCGTACCCGGACCCTGGGGGCTGGGACGCGCAGGAGCTCCCCGTCCAGGAGGGCGACGGCCCCCTCCCCACCCAGGGTGGCGCAGCACCAGCCCCGGACCCCCCTGGCGATCTCCCGCAGGGCTTCCGCGGGGGACCGCCCGGGCGCGGCCTGCGCCAGGAACCCCTGGCTCGCGGCCAGCACGTCCACCAGTCCCCAGGTCTCCCGCCAGCCGTCCTCGGCCCGTTCGGCGTCGGCCACGGTCAGCACCCCCCTCTCCCGGCACAGCGGCGCCAGCAGGGGCAGCAGGTGCTCCCCCTGCCGGTCCACGAGGACGGCCCTCGCCCGGGGCACGACGGGAAGCACCTCCCCCGCGTCGAGCCTCTCCGGGGACGAGGGCTCGTACACGATCGTGCGCGTGCCCCGCGAACGGGAGACGAGGCACCAGGCCAGGGGGGTGCGGCCGCGGGCGGCGGGCAGGCAGGAAAGGTCCACGCCGAAGGCGGCCATGCGCTGACGCGCGAAGAGGCCGGCCTCGTCTCCTCCGAGAACGCCGACGAAGCCGGCCCGTCCGCCCAAGTGCGCCACCAGGCAGGCCGCCGTGGAGGCCTGCCCTCCTCCCTCCCGCAGCCGGGCGGCTACCGGGGCCTTGGCGTCCTCCGCCGGGTACGCCTCCACCTCGAGGATCTCGTCCACGCACGCCCGACCGACGCACAGCACGTCGAGCGCCCGGGGCTCCGGGGCACCGACCGCCCCGCGAGCCGGACCGGCAGCCACGCTAGGGGCCCGCCCTGGGTCTTGGCCCCGCGGGCCGGAGCGAGATGCGGACCTGGCGCGGGGAGACGTCGAGCACCTCGAGGTAGGGGGGGTGTTCGACCTCGTCCGGGCCCACCTGGAACGTGCGCCGACCCAGTTGGGCGAGCAGCGCGTCCACCCGGACGACGACGAGGTCGCTCGGCCCGAAGTAGATCTGACGTCGCGATCCCTCCAGCATCACCCGCACGCTGGGCGGGTCCACCGACTCCAGCTCGTACTCGGCCGGCAGGTTCTCGACGACCACCCGGGCCTGGCGCTCTCCGGTCACCACGGTCGAACCCGGCACGAGGAGCAGCCACAGGCCCGTGGCAAGCAGGAGGGCGAGCAGCGGGTAGGGCCAGGTCTCCGCCAGCCGCCGGCCCAGGCCCCGGCTGACCGCGCCCGGCCCGTCCCGCTCCGCCGCGAACTCCCGCAGGATTCGGCCGAGCTCGTTGGGGCTCTCGAGCGTTCGCAGCACCCCTCCACGGGCCACGGACACCGCGCCCCGCTCCTCGGACACCACGACGGCCAGGGCGTCGCTCCTCTCGGCCAGGCCCAGGGCGGCGGCGTGCCGGGTCCCCCGAGCGCCCAGCTGCTCGTGGTCCACCGAGAGGGGCAGGTGGACCCCGAAACGCACGGCCCTCCCGCCGGAAAGCACGACCGCGCCGTCGTGGCCCGGGGAGTGCACGTCGAACAGGCTCAGGAGGAGCGGCTCGCTGACGCGGCCGTCGAGGGGCACTCCCCCCTCCAGGTGCCGCTCCAGGGGCTCTTCGCCCGGCAGCACGAACAGGGCACCGATCCGGTCCTGGGCGAGACGGGAGGCGACGCCCTGGAGGATCCCGGCGACGTCCGCGCTGGGGGCCGAACGGCGGCGGCGCACGCCCCAGGCCCCGATGCGCTCCAGCACCCGGCGGAACTCCTCCTGGAACACGACCACGATGAGGACCAGGAGCACCGCCGAGAACCCCTGGAAGATCCACGCAGTCAGCTCCAGGCCCAGCTGCCGGGCGGCCAGATAGACGGCGCCGAGGATGGCCAGGCCGAGGAAGGCGAACAGCGCCCGGGAGCGGCGCAGCCAGACGAGGGCCCCCCACAGGAGCCCCGCGACGAGCACGATGTCGGCCAGGTCGCGCCAGTAGGTGAGGAGGTCGAGTCGGCTCACGGGAAAGGCCTCGGACAACGGTGTGTCACAGCCACCCCAGGGTACCCCCCGGGACGCCGTGCCTCCAAGGGGGAGACGCTACCGTCCGGACCCGGTCGCGTAGTCCGGGGCGAGGGCACCCGCGACCGCCGGGCGCGATTCCTCCGGCGGCGGTCGGAACCCGAAGGTCCGCTCCAGGAAGGAGACCGTGATGAAGTACGTCGCTCCCCACAGGACTTCTTCCCCGCCGCCCTGCCGCGGCCGGAAGCAGGGGAAGGTGCGCGTCGCGGGCACGCCCGAACCGCCTTCGTCCCCCAGGTCGAGCCGATAGACCGCGTAGCGCGAGGGGTCGAGGAGCTCCGACAGGGGGATCGGGACGAGTCGCTCCACCTCCCAGTTCAGCCGGAACCGCCGAGGCCCCTCGACCCAGCCCACCAGCGGCAGGATCGCCCGGCGGAACAGGACGAGCCGGTAGATCGGGAGGGCGCCCAGGAACCGGACGCCGAAGGGGGACAGCCCGGTCTCCTCCCAGGTCTCCCGGAGCGCGCAGGCCCAGTATCGGCTCACGAGGCGGGCCCGAGCGCGCCCCCCCCGCTCCGCCGGCCCCCACCCCGGGCTGCGGCGCAGGGGCGCCCCGGGAAGCCGCAGGAGCAGGCCCAGGGCCGTGTCGATCCCGTGCCGGCTCCCGCCCGGGCAACACAGGTCGCCGGACTGTCGCACGCGGGCCGAGCGCTTCGTCAACAGGAGGGTGGGTTCCCCGGAAGGTCGCTCCCGATGGAGCAGGAAGAGAACCCCCGCCGCGTCCGCCGGGACCGGCACCTGCCGGTCCCCGGGCGCGGGCGCCAGGACCTCCGCCACGCCATCGGGCCCCCCTTGGAAGGCGAGAGGGCCGGACCCGTTCCCGCAGGGGCGCGGGGCACGCCGGTCGTCCTCACTTCCAGGAGTCATATTCTCGGATTTCGGAGTACGCCACGACCCGGTTGCGGCCCCCCTGCTTGGCGGCGTACAGGCAGCGGTCGGCTCGCGCCACGAGGTGGTCCGCCGGCTCCCGCTCGCCCTCGAGGCACGCCACCCCCACGCTGACCCGCACCGGGATGCTCCTGTCCTCCCAAGGCACCTCGAGCTTCTCCACCCCCTCCCGCAGCCGTTCCGCCAGGGCCCTCGCGCCGGCCTCCGTGGTGTTCGGGAGGAGCACCGCCATCTCCTCGCCCCCGTAGCGGGCCACGAGGTCGGTCTCCCGGGCGAAGGTCTCGACGGAGCGGGCGAGGGCCTCGAGCACAGCGTCGCCCGCCGGGTGGCCGAAGGTGTCGTTGATCTTCTTGAAGTGGTCCACGTCGAGCAGGAGCACGGAGACCCCCTGTTCGTACCGGCGCGTCCGGCGCACCTCCTCCTCGAGCCGCTCGAAGAACACCCGCCGGTTCCGGAGTCCGGTGAGCGGGTCGGTCGTCGCCAGCCGCTCCAGCTCTTCGTGGGCCCGGATGCGGCCGAGGGCCTCGGCCCCCTGCTGCGCCACGATCTCGCACACGTCCACGGTGGCCCCGTCGAAGGCCTTCGGGGCGAGGGCCCCCACGCACAGCACGCCCAGCGCCTCCTCGCCGGCCGTCAGCGGCTGCAGGATCAGGCTCTGGAACTCCGGAGACTTCACCTGCTTGCCGAAAAGCGGCCTTCGGGAGCGCTCGTCCAGATAGGTGAGGTAGCGCCGGCTCTCCAGCACCCAGCCGGCGAGGCCATCGCCGGAGCGGAAGGTCTGGCCCTGCAGGGCGCCCCACCGGGCGTCCCCCACCCCCTCGATCCGCAGCTCCTTCCCCTCTCCCAGGAGCGCCACCGCGGAGAACTCCGGTTGGTTGCGGGTGCGCAGGGTCTCGAGCATGACCCCCACCACCTCGGGGACCGCGCGGCAGGTGGCGAGTCCCTTGGAGAACTCGTGGAGGTGCTTGAAGTCCCTCACCTCCCGCTTGGCCGCATCCAATGCCCGCACCTGCGCCAGGGTGGTCGCGACCTGGTGCGCAGCCACCGTCAGCGTCGGTACGTGCGCCTCGGTGAAGGCGTTCTCCTGCAGCCCGTCGACGGCGAGGACCCCTTCGACCTGGTCGCCGGCGACGACCGGAACCCCCAGGAAGCTCTTCACCGGGACGTTCCCCGTGTAGTAGCCGAGGCGGGAGGCCGGGTCCCGCAGGCACGGGATCTGGAGGGGCCGGCGGTTCTCCAGGATCCACTGGAAGGTCATGCCCTCGACCTTGAGCACCGCGCTCTCGCGGACCGCATGGCTCTCGGAGACCAGTTCGCGGACGAACATCTCGCCGCGGGGCCGGGCGAGCACGAGGACCGCTCCGTGCGCCCCGGTGCCCTCCTTCACCTTGACCAGGTGCTCGTAGAGCATCTCGTCGGGCTTCGCCCGCTCTCCGGGGCCGCCCTCCTGCAGGTGCTCGCGGTGCAGCCGCAGCTTGTCGAGGGCGAGCTGGACCTGCCTTCGCCGCCGCCTCTCCCAGAACAGGACGGCCCCGGACACCGCCGCCACCGCCTCGAGGTGCACCAACGCCTCGAGAGCCGGTGGGCGGGCCGCCCACAGGGAGATGGCGCCGAGGGGAAGGACCAGCAGGGCGAGGAGCGGCACGCTGGCCGCCAGGCCGATGAGCAGGGCGGAGTAGGCGAGAAGGGCCCAGGGTGTAGGCGCGCCGGTGACCTGGAGCGCGGTGGACAGGGCCAGGACCGCGAGCAGCCCCAGTTCGCCCCGCTCCAGCTCGGGGTCGAGCACCGGCGGGAGCATCGCCACCCCGTGGATGCGCCACAGGAAGTACGCCGTGAACGAGGCCAGGATCGAGACGGCGACGAGGCTCCAGGCGCGCTCCGGTGCGTACACGCCCGCGAGGAGCGCGGCCGCGTAGACGGCCGGCACAAGCGCCCGCACGAGCAGCACCAGGGGCGGCCTCCCGCCGCGGCGCGCTCGCCGGCGGGGGTCAGCGCTCTGCGTCATGCCGCTCGGGGAGGAGGAAGACCGTCTCCCCCTCGCGGATCATGCCCAGGTCCCGACGCGCCTTGGCCTCGATCGCCCGGGAATCCCCCCGGAGCGCGGCGATCTCCTTCTCCAGAGCCGCGCGGCGGTCCCGGAGCAGGTCGATCTCTTCCGAGAGCTGGGCGCGCTCGGCGCGCAGGCGCCGCACCTCCTGCCAGCCCTGCTCGCCGAACAGGGCGAACCCGAGCAGGCCGGCCGTCAGCCCGATCCCCAGCCACAGCCAGGCCTTTTCCGGCACGTTCACGGACGGGGCCTCCCTTGGGAGAGCGTCAGGCGGATCTCTCGCTCATTCGAGACGGAACCGCACCCGGATGGTACCCCACTGCTCCACCTCCTCCCCGGTGGGCAGGGGGTTGAAGCGAAATGCCTTGATGTACGCCAACGCCGCCTGGTCGAGCTCCGGGTCGCCCCGCTGCACCGGGAACGCCCGCACGACCTCCCCCCGCGGCGAGACGTAGAACTTGATCGAGACGGTGGCCGGGTTGCGGATCGGAATGCGGGGAGGGCGTGGCTCGGAGAGCACCTTCCGGTCCACCCCGACGGGTCCCTCGATCTCCAGGCGGCGCATGGTCTCCCGCTCCGCCTCCGGGGCGACCGGCGCCGCGGAGATCTCCTGGAGCAGCCGGTCCGCGACCCGACGGGCCTCCCCCGCGTCGGGCCCCGGGGCGGCGCCCCGCTTCACGGAGGGCGCCGCGGGCAGGGGAGACGGCTCCACCTCCAGGCTCCGCGTCCAGGCGATGCGATCGGGCTCCGGGATGGAAACCGAGCGCGCCGGCAGCCGGATGGGCTCCAGCGCCGGCGCCGCCGCCGGCTCGGCCAGCACCTGCTCCGCCAGGGCCCCGCCCAGGGACTCCAGCGCCTCGCTGGCGATCGGCTGGGCGGCGACGGGGCGGGGGAGCGGCTCGGGCTCGGGCTCCAGCGGGGTGCGGGAGAGTTCCACCTCGACCAGCCGCTCCCGGTGCACGGGGAGCTTCACGCGCAGGCCGGGAACCACCACCACCAGGACGAGGTGGATCACCACGCTCCCCGTGACGGCCGCGGCCAACGCGCCGGTGCGCGTCACGCGTCACCGCTTGGGCCGGGTGGCGATGGCGAGTCGCTGCAACCCCGACCCCTTGGCCCGATCCATCACGTCGACCACGAACTTGTGGGCGGTCTCCTCGTCCGCCTCGATCACCACCATGGTCTCCCGGTCCTCCCGGGCGGCCTCCCGGAACCGCACGTCGAGGTCCTCGAGGCTGGCCCGCTGGTCCCCCAGGTACAGGGCCCCCTCGGCGTCGAGCTTCACGCGCAGGTCCTTGCGTTCGTGGCGCACCGTCTCGGCCTGGGCCTGGGGAAGGTTGATCCGGATGCCCGGCGACACCACGAAGGTCGTGGAGAGCATGAAGAAGATGAGCAGCAGGAACACGCAGTCCACCAGCGGGGTGACGTCCGGGGTGACCACGTCGCGGCGGGCCTTGCGGAATTCCACGACTCAGCCCCCGAACTCTTCCCGGCCGGGCCGGACGCGGCCCATCGCTTCGGGCTGCTTCACCAGGTCCACGAAGTGGATGGCGTGTTGCTCCAGTTCGAGCACGATGCGGTCCACCTTGCCGAGGAAGTAGCGGTACGCGACGAACGCGGGGATCGCCACGGTCAACCCCGCGGCGGTGGTCACCAGCGCCTCGCTGATGCCGGCGGCCAGGCTGGCGGGGCTCCCCATGCCCTGCACGCTGATGACCGTGAAGGCCTTGATCATCCCCGTCACGGTCCCCATCAGCCCGAGGAGCGGTGCGACGTTCGCGACCGTGCCGAGCACGCCCACGTAGCGCTCCAGGTGCGCGGCCTCGCGGCGACCCACCTCCTGCACGGCTTCCTTGACGGTGTCGCGGTCGAGTCCGGTGTTCCGCAACGCGGCCTGGAGGACGGCACCCATGGGGCTCCGGCTCCGGCGGCAGAGCGCCAGCGCCTCGTCGGTCATGCCCCGGCGGACGAAATCCTCCGCCCGCCGGATGAGGTCCACGGGCACGTTGCGGCTGGCCCGCAGCGTCCAGGCCCGCTCGAAGAACACGGCGAGCGCCACCACCGAGCAGGCCACGATGGGGACCATCAGGACCCCGCCCTTTACGAGGTACTCGTACATCGGTTCCTCCCGTCAGCGGGGTTTGTCGGGCGTCGGCGGCACGCCCAGTTCACCGAGGGCTTGCGCCGCCCGGCCAGCCGGCCCCTCGGGGGCTTCGTCCGCCACCTTCTGGTAGACCGCCCGGGCTCGGCCCACGTCCCCCTGTCCTCGAAGGATCTCGCCGGCTCGGAGCAGTGCCCCGGCGACCCCCGGCTCGGCGACCGGATACAGATACCCGATCCGGAGGTAGGTTTCCAGCGCCTCCTGCTCGCGGGTGGCGGACTCCTGGGCCTTCCCCATCGCCAGGAAGGCCCTCAGGCCCTCCGGGCTCAGGGCCAGCTCCGCGGCCTCGCTCAGGGGCTCCACCGCCCGCCCGGGGGCCCCCTGGAGCAGGAAGGTCTCCCCCAGGTCCGCGAGCAGCGCCTGGCGCAGCAGCGGGGCGGATTCGGGGCACGCCGCGAGTGCTTCCCGGAGCCTGCCTTCCGCCCCCTCCCAGTCGAGCAGTGCGGCGGCCGATCGGGCCGCGGCCCGGAGCACCTCGGCACGTTCCGTGCCCTCGGTCCTCGCCGCCAGGCGATCCCACACGCCGCGGGCGGTCTCCGGGGGGCCGCGGCGGTCGAGCAAGCGGCCCAACTCCCGCAGGGCCGCCAGGCCCACCGCGTCGGCTCGACTCGAGAGCGGTTCCAGGAGCTTGGCCGCACCCTCGTCGTCGTTGCCGGACACCAGGCTGCGGGCCGCCTCCAGGCGAGCCTCGGCCGCCTTGTCGTCGGTGCCCAGCTCGGCAGCCCTCAGATAGGCGTGGGCGGCCCCCGGCCAGTCGCCGGCCTCCGCCCGGGCCTGAGCCAGGGAGAAGAACAGGTCGGTGGAGCGGGGGTCGCGGGGATAGGCCTTCGCGAACCGGTCCGCAGCGCGGCCCAGCTCCCCGAGCCGCCCCAGCCCCAGCAGGCACAGGGCCTCCCCGTAGCGCCCCTCCGGCGTGTCGCCGAGCTGCTGATAGGCAGCCAGCGCCTCCTCGTGGCGGCCCAGGTTGTAGAGGCTGTCCGCCCGCTTCCGGCGCGCCTCCGCCTCCACCTCGCCCCCGGGGGCCATGGCCAGGATGGCGTCGAACCGGGCGAGCGCCCCGCCGTAGTCCCCGGCGCCGAAGTCGAGCCACGCGAGCGTCTGCAGGGCCCGGGCCGCGAACTCGCCGCGGGGCTCCTCCGCGAGGAGCGCTCCGAGCACTTCCCTCGCCTGCTTCTCCCGTTGGCTGCGGGCGTACATCCAGCCCCGGTAGAAGCGGGCGGCCGACCGGTACCCCGGCGTGCGCGCCTCGGCTTCGAGCTGCTCCAGGGCCTCGATGGCCGGCCGCACCTCCCGCCGGTTGAAATAGGCGCGGGCCAGCATCAGCCGCGCCTCGTCCCGGTTGGGGTCGGCAGGATGGTTCCGCACCAGGCGCGCGAACAAGCCGGCGGCCTCGTCCCACCGCTCCGCCTCGAAGGCGATCCAGGCCCTGCCGTACAGGGCCTGGGGGAAGGCCGGGCTCCCCTCCGGCACCGCGTGGAACGCGCGCAGGGCCTCCTCGGGCCTTCCGAGACGCAGCCGCGCCTCCCCGAGCCACGCCCAGACCCGGTCGGCCTCGGGGTAGGCAGGGTCGCGCTCGAGGGTCAGGCTCAGCGATCGCTCCGCGGCCTCGGCGTCGCCGGCGAGCAGGGCGCACAGGCCGGCGCGGTGCAGGGCTGCGGGGCCGAGGGGGGCGTCGGCCGGCACGGCGCCGTACGCTTCGGAGGCTTCCCGGTACCGCCCGAGCAGGTAGAGGCACTCACCGACCATGTACTGCGCCACCTCGCGCGCCGGCGCGTCCCACACCGCGAGGGCGGCACGGTATCGCTCGAGCGCGTCGGCGTAGGCGCCCTGTCGGAAGGCCGCCCAAGCCAGGTCGGCCCGGGCCCAGCCCGCCCACGGGCCGGAGGGTGCGGCCGCCTCCAGAGCCAGCAGGGCATCGGGAGCCTCGGGGGAGCCCTCCTCGGTCAGGGCCCGGACCCGGCCGTACAGGGCCCGCACGAGAAGGCTCTCCGGCGGTCGCTCCTCGCTCAGCCAGAGAAACCGCTGCGCGGCCTCCCGGGCCCGGCCCTGCTCGAGCAGCGTCCAGCCCAGGGCCGCCTGCGCAGGCGGCGCCTCCGGATGGTCGGGGCTCTCCAGGAGGAACCGGACGAGAGCCTTCTCGGCTCCGGCCAGGTCGCCCGAGCGGCGCCGGGCGAGCCCCAGGGCGAAGAGACCCGCCGCCTCCACGTCCCGGCGGACGGCCGTTCCCTGCTCCGGAAGCCCGGCCAGCGTCTCCAGCGGTCCGAGGGCCTCCCGGGCCTGGCCGGTTCGAAGGTGGGAGGCCCCGAGCCGGTACAGCGCCTCGGGACGGTGGGGGCTCGCCGGATCCCCGGCCAGGCGCTCCCACGTCCTCCTCGCCTCCGGCTCCCGCCCCAACTCCTCCAGCAGGGCCGCCCGGCGGTACGAAGCCTCCTCGGCGTACTCGCCCTCCGTCAATCCGAAGAACGCCACGGCGTCGTCGAGGCGGCCCTCCCTCCGCCGGATCTCACCGAGCCAGAAGGCCGCGTTCCCGGCCAGGGGGCTTCCCGGATACTCGGAACGAAGCTGGGCGAGGAACCCGGACGCTTCT
>CAZGRT010000084.1:0-6650 GCA_964528225.1 uncultured Thermodesulfobacteriota bacterium
CAGATCGACCGAATAGACCTCCGGAATCCGGCTCAAGACGGGACCCATCCCCGCGTCGCCCAGCGCCCGCGTCAACTGAACGCCGTAGCCCGAGCCCGGATTCCGCAGGTAGCCGCTCGCATCCCACACCCCGCCACGGCGAACGGCCGCCTCGCGCTCCGCCGCGTTGGTTCGGGCGTTGTGCTCCGGGCTCGCCACGGCACGGCCGCGAGAATCCAGGACGACCACCGCGGAATCCCCCAGGACCGCCACCGCGACCCGAGCGGCGGTTTCCTGGACGAGGGCCACCGCAAGCGTCGTCCCGGAGTCGAAGGCCTCCGTGAGGTGGACGAGCTCGGCAACGGCCGCTCGCAGGGACCCCTCCGCGTCCACCCCTCCCGCGGCGCGGAGAGCCCGACCCATCGAGCGCGCACATGCCTCGGCCGCCGCCTCTCCACCGTGCCCGTCCAGGACCGCCAGCAGGTGCCCGCGGACCGTTCCGAGGTCCACGAACTCGGCCACGAACCGGTCCTCCTGGTACGGCCGCGGCCCGCACGCACTCCATCCCGTGACGGTTCCCCGCACAGGCCGCACCCCGGCATCCGCTGGACTCATGGCAAGAGACCCTCCGAAGGGAGGCAGGGTAGCCGGGATCAGGACCCCAGCAAGAGCGAGGGCCGGCGCTCCGGGGCCGGGGCGCGGAGGGCCGGGGGGCCGAGAGCCGGCCTGTTTCGGGAAGAACCGCGCAGGGGAGAGGTCACCCCTTCTTGAGGAGCGCGGGGAGGGTGTCGATCAAGACCTCTCGGTTGAAAGCCCACAGCTGGGCCATGAGCCCGCGGACGACCTCCCACGGGGCGGCTGGATCCTCGGTCACGCTGAGGAGGCTGTCGGCCAGATCGCCGGTCTTCTTCAGACCGACGAGGTCGTCCATCATCTTCTGGATCTTGCCCAGATCGCCGTCGGGGCGCTTGAGCTCCTCCCCGAGATCGGCCAGGAGGACTTCCATGGCCTTGAAATTCCCGGTTTGAGGTGTCGCGTTGGGCTCGGGACCGTCGCTTTTCCGGTTCACCGCTTGTTCCTCCTGCATCTTCGGGGAAGCGTCCTGGGGAGCTGGTTCTGTCGCGTCCTTGTACACGAACGTGGGTTCCTCCGCCGCAGCCGGAGGATTCGGTCGCGAGGCGGGGACGTCGGGTTCCGAGAGCAGGGCCTCGACCTCCTCCAGTTCTCGCTCGAGGCGGCGCGTCTCCGCAGGAGTCAACTCCCCGCTGCGCCACATCTCCCGGCCGACGCTCGCGACGCGCAGCCTCTCGAAGCGAGCCAGGTCTTCCCTGCCGTTCCGAGCGGAGAGAATCTGGCGCACGCCGCCGACCCACTCCTTGAAGCGTGGGTGCTGGGGGCCGATCACATGGGGGTTGCTGCGGATCTCCCCCAGTTCCTCCAACAGCCGCCGGATCCCTCCCTTCATCCCACCTGACCTCCCGCCGTTCCTGCGTGTGAGCGGATACCCCTGCCTGGGACCCGGTGCGCGGCGCCCCTTCTCCCAAACCGAACGGCCGAGGGCCGTCCGAACTTTAGCCGGCTCGAGGGGAGCAGCACCGGCCCGGCAGGTTGCCCCAAGACCTCGGGCGCGGGGTCATTCCTCCAGCAGGGTCCTTATCCCCGCGAAGAAGTCCCGCGCCTGCGTGCGCTCCTCCGCGGCGGATCGAGGCGGGGGCGCTTCACCCCGATCCGTCAAGTCCAGGGGGATCTCCGAGAGGAACCGGGAGGGAAGGGACACCGCCGCGTGCCCCCTGCGCCGCCGCGTGCGCGCGTGGCACAGGTACAGCTTCTCTCGGGCCCGCGTCATGCCGACGTAGCAGAGCCGACGCTCCTCCTCCGCGCCGGCGGGGCCGACCCCGTCCCTTCCGTGGGGCAGCAGGCCCTCCTCCATCCCCACGAGGAAGACCACCGGGAACTCGAGCCCCTTGGCAGAGTGCAGCGTCATCAGGGCGACGGCCTCCCCGCTCTCGTTCTCCTCCTCCGGGGGATCCAGGGAAAGCCGCTCCACGAACAGGCCGAGGTCGACCTTTCCGTTCACGCGCTGCGCCTCCGACACGGAGTCGGCCAACTCCTCCAAGAGCTCCACCCTGCGCTGCACGGCCCGCCCCGACTCGTACAGGGCCTCGATTTCGGCCCTGAGACCGGCATCCCGGATCAGGTCGCGCAGGCCCTCCGGCGTGAGCCCCTCCCTGCGGAAGCGTCGCTCGTAGGTGTCGAGGAGGTCGAGCAGGCTGCGGGCGCCCGCCCTGGCCGGAGCCGCGAGATCCTCGGCGTCGCCCAGGACCTTCCGCAGGGGCTGCCCGCGCCTGCCGGCAAGGTCCTTCAGGCGAAGGAGCGTCTGGGGGCCGAGGCCCCGCTTCGGCACATTGGCGATGCGCACCAGGCTCGACTCGTCCCTAGGGTTGTGGATCGCCCGCAGGTACGCTGCGAGGTCGCGGACCTCCTTGCGGTCCAGGAAGCGCGTCCCGCCGACCACCCGGTAGGGAATCGCGTGCGCGCGAAACGCGTCCTCGAAGGGTCTCGACTGGGCCTTGGTCCGGTAGAGCACGGCGAAGTCGGACCACGCACGCCGGCCCCGGAAGACCTCGGCCAGGACGGCGCTCGCGACATCCTCGGCCTCTCCCGCCCCGTCCTCGGCGGCGATGCACCCCACGGGGGCTCCCGCCCCGCTCGCGGTCCACAGCCGCTTCGGACGCCGCCCCGCGATCCTCGTGACGACCGCGTGCGCGGCGTCGAGGATCGTGCCCGTACTCCGGTAGTTCTCCTCCAGGAGCACCACACGGGCCCCGGGGAAATGCTCCTCGAAGTCGAGGATGAGCCCCACGTCCGCCCCCCGCCAGGCGTAGATGGACTGGTCGTCATCCCCCACCACGCACAGGTTCGGCTCCCGGCCCGCCAGCGCCTGGAGCAGCTGGAACTGGACGGGGTTGGTGTCCTGGTACTCGTCCACCAGGATGTGACGGAACCGCCTCTGCCAGTGTGCCAGACAGTCCGGGTTGTCGCGGAAGAGCCTGAGGGGAAGCAACAGCAGATCGTCGAAGTCGCACGCGCGCTGGGCCGCCAGCAGCTCCTGGTAGCCGACGTAGGCCTTCTGCAGGACCCGGAGCCGGTCGTCCCCCGGGGGCACCGGCACCTCGCAGGGCATCAGGCCGCGGTTCTTCCACAGGGAGATGGCCTCCTGCACCTCGACGGCGTCGAGAGGCAGCCTCGCCTCGCGCACGATCTCCCTCAGCACGGCACGCTGGTCGCTCTCGCCGTACAGGGAGAAGCGCCCGCCGTGTCCGAGGCGCCCTCCCTCCTCCCGCAGGATTCCCAGCCCCAGGGCGTGGAAGGTGCTCACCGTCGACCCTCGAGTCCGGCCGGCGCCCACCAGCTCCTCCACCCGCTCCTGCACCTCCCGAGCGGCCTTGTTCGTGAAGGAGAGGGCGAGGATCTTCTCGGCCGGCTCCCCCCGCGCGAGGAGATGGGCGATCCGGTAGGTGATGACGCGAGTCTTCCCGGAGCCCGCCCCGGCCAGGACCAGCAGGGGCCCGCTCCCGTGAAGGACGGCCTCGCGCTGGCGGTCGTTCAGGGCCGAGAGGTCCATCGGTCAGACGTCGCTCCCGTAGCGGTCTCCTTCGCGGGGCTCCCCTCCCGGGATGTCCCGGGTGATCCACCCCACGTCGTAGGACTGCCCGCAGCCGGGGCACACCAGACCGATCGCAGTCCGGCCTTCCCGGCCGGCGCGCAGGAACACGTGGAATCCCCGCTCGTAGCCACACGAGGGGCAGACTCGAAACTCCTCCACCGGTCCTCCTTTCGCCCTCCGGCCTCACCGGTCACGAGGTTGGACCGTTGGCTTGTATCACCCCGGGAGGCGGCTTCCAACCTCGAAGCGTGGACGGAGTCCCCCAACTTGCCGTTCCCCCGCTCCCGGATATCCTCCCCCATCGAACCCCGGGAAGAGGAGGAGCCCTCGTGCGAAGCCTGGTTCTCGTCGCCCTGTGCCTTCTGAGCACCTCCCCTTCGATGGCCGCCCTGCGAACGGAGAGCATCGACTACCGCCACGGGGACGCCGTGCTCAAGGGCTATCTCGCCTACGACGACGCAGCATCCGGGAAACAGCCCGGGGTGCTGGTGGTCCACGAGTGGTGGGGGCTGAACGACTACGCGCGGACCCGCGCCGAGAAGGTCGCGGCGCTTGGCTACGTCGTGTTCGCGGCCGACATCTACGGCGAGGGGAAGGTAACCCGGGAGGCCCAGGAAGCGGGTCATCTCGCCGGCGTGTTCCTCAAGGACCGGGCGCTGCTCCGAGCGCGGGCCCAAGCGGCGCTGGGAGTCCTCCGAGAGCACCCCCGGGTCGATCCAGCTCGGGTCGCGGCCATCGGCTACTGCTTCGGGGGCACCACCGTGCTGGAACTCGCACGGGCCAACGCCGCCGTCCGCGGGGTGGTGAGCTTCCACGGCGGGTTGAAGACCCCGGATGCGGCCGCCACCCGGGAGGTGAAGCCCAAGGTCCTGGTGCTCCACGGGGCCGAGGACCCCTTCATCCCCGCGGACGACGTCGCGGCCTTCCAGGGGGAGATGCGGGCAGCCGGCGCCGACTGGCAGATGATCCTGCTCGGCGGCGCCCAGCACAGCTTCACGAACCCCGAAGCAAAGGGTGCGCTCGAGGGAGCGCTCTACGACGAGAGGGCCGACCGACGTTCCTGGGAGTGCATGAAGCTCTTCTTCGGAGAGGTCTTGCGGTAGCGCGGGGAGGGAGAAGCGCGGCGGGAGGGAAACCCTCCCGCCGCGATGTCGAAGCCGCTCATTTGGACTGTTTGAGCTGCATCCCGCACTTGCACTCGCCCGGCTTCGCCGAGATCACGTTGCACCGGCAGGCACCTCCGCAGTTGCAGAAGTATAGTCCGGTTCCCTTGAGGCTCACGCGCTTTAGGGGCTGCCCGCAGCCGCACTTGGCCGGGTCCTTCTCGTCGATGGAGCACTTGCAGCCTTCCTTGCACGTGCACACCAGGGCCTCGTCGCCCTCGACCTTCACCACGTGGCCCCACTTCATGGGCTTTCCGCAGGCGCAGTTGCCGGCCTCCGCGCTCACCGTGTTGCACTTGCACTCCGGCCCGCAGTCGCAGAAGTAGATCACGTCGGTGCGCGCCGCCGCCGCACCGGCCTGCGCGGAGTGGTCAGCGTGGTCTCCTGCGTGCTGCGCCGTGGCGCAGCCCAGCGCGAAGGCGCCCACGAGGGAAATCGCTGCCGCAGCTAGGATTCTCGAGATCTTCATTCCTTCCTCCTCGTTGAAGAGTTGTCGGGACGTGTCGCGGAGGCTGCCCCGTCCAGATGCCGGGGCAATTGATACACCAATTGGTGTCTAATTCTGTCCGAGGAGCCGTTCCAGGTCAAGGGACCCACGGCATCCCCAGGGACCCACGGCATCCCCCCGCGAGACGGAACGGGCGCCGCTCGCTCGGCGCCCGTGTCTTCTCCGTGGTCTGTAAAGCGGCGGGCCGCTTAGAGCAGGTGCCCCTCGTGATCGCGCAGCGTCACCGCGGCCCCGGCCCCCAGGGAGACCTCGCGCACGAGCACCACGCGCCGCCCGTCCAGGTTCACCCTGGCACCGATAACGCGCACCTTCTGCCCGGCGTCGAGCTGGGCGAGCTTCCCGTCCAGCTGACACTCCGGGCCGAGGTAGGCGAGAACCCGTCCGGCCTCGTCCTCCAGGACGATGGCGACGAGGCGCGTTCCCGAACCGCTCTTGGAGTAGGTTTCCCGCACGACCTCGAGGACGGAGGACTCGACGGTGGTCTCCGCCGAGACGTCGTAGTGTCCCACGCAGTCGGACAGACTCCCGGCGCGGAAGCCGGAGGGGTCCGCCCAGCCGGGGGCGCTCGAAACGGCGAGCAGCACAGCGGGGATTCCGATCCGAAGCACTCGATTCATGACGACCTCCTTGTGGATGGGGTCCGCGCCCGGTCCGAGAGCGCGGAGAGCGTGTCCGAGACCCGTGGACGGGGAACCAAGCTGAAGCGCCGCCCTTGCGGGAAGCCGGAGCCTTCCGCCGGTCCTCTACGGATCGGTCCCCGACCCGGAGACTTGAACGCTTCCAGCTCCGACCGCCTCCCCCGCGGTGAACCCTTTTTCCGGACGGGGCATCCAACCAGCGTTCCCGGTCCCGGGACGACGCTCGCAACAGGAGGAATTCGATGGGCAGGAAGATCGCCGACTTCGCCGTCAGCCGTCCGCGGCTGATTCTGCTCTTGTCGCTCGCCCTCACGGCGCTCGCGCTGGTCCGGGTCGGGGACCTCCGCGTCGACACCGATCCGGAGAACATGCTCAGCGAGGCCGAAGACGTCCGCGTCTTCCACAACCGGGTCAAACGGGACTTCGCGCTCTCGGACATATTGGTGCTGGGCGTCGTGAACGAGAGCGACCCGGACGGGGTCTTCAACCCCGAGACCCTGGGCAAGGTGTACCGGATCACCCGGGGCGTCGAGGGCATCGAGGGCGTGGTGGTGCAGGACCTCCTGGCCCCGAGCACCGTGGACGACATCCTCCAGGCCGGGCCCGGCTCGGTGCGGTTCCAGTACCTGATGGAGAGGCCGCCCGAGAGCCGTGAGGAGGCGCTTCGCGTCCGCGACCGGGCGATGGCCAACCCC
>CAZGRT010000085.1:0-6388 GCA_964528225.1 uncultured Thermodesulfobacteriota bacterium
TTTGTCACGCCGTCCGCTCCAGTTCGGTCGGACGCGGACCGTGCGCCTTGGCGATGCCGGCAGTGGTCACGAGGGCGTCGATCCGCCCGAACCGGCTCACGGCCTGCGCGACCCAGCCCGACACGCGGCCTTCGTCGGAGACGTCCACCTCGCTCACCAGGGTCTCCCCGAGCGCGGGGAATTCGGTCCGCACCTCTGCGCACGCTTCCGGGTCCACGTCGCCCGCGCACACGGCCCACCCCGCCCCCAGAAGGCGGCGGGCGACCGCCTTCCCGATCCCCTGCGCGGCGCCGGTGATGAGGACAACCCGCTTATCTTCGCTCATGTCGGCGCCGCCTCACGCCCCCACGCCGGGTCGCACGGCAGGAAGACCGACCTGCCGCGCTCCCCCGGGTGCGGGAGCGTGCGCAATTCGCGTGCGGGGTGGGGAGACCCTTGGACGCCTCAGTCGGGGGAGGCCGGAGCCAGCAGAAAGGCTCTCTTCGTGCCCAGGAAGAGGCCTTCCCCGACGATTTCGCCGGCGTCGTTGATCCCCAGGGCACGCACGAGTTCCCAGCCGGAATCGGCGGGGAGGAGGTCGTTGAGGTCCAGCATGCGTCCGTCCTGCCACAGGAAGGCGTGCACACGGTGGCCGGCCGTCGCCGACTCCCCGACGACCCGGCCGCCGTTGTCGGCGGCGTAGGCAACGCTGTACCCCCCGAGGGTCCCCAGCTCTGTCATTCCGGCCTGTCGGTCCCAGAGGAAGGCGCGGTCGAGCCCGCCCGCCGTGCGCGCGTAGCCGACGACCTGGTCGAGGTCGTTCAGTCCGTAGGCCATGCTCGCGCGGCCGCCCAGGGTCCCGAGGTCCTCCATGACCCCCTCGGACCACAGGAACGCGTGGATGTCGCCGGCATCCGTCTCGGCCCAACCCGCGACGCGGCCAGCGTCGTTCACCGCGGAGGCGGAGCTCAGGTCTCCCCCGAGGGACCCGAGGTCGAAGAACTGCCCGCCCCGCCAGAGAAACGCCGCCAACCCGGCCGGCCCCACCACCGCCTCGCCGACGACGTCTCCGACGTTGTTGATGTCCCGGGCCGAACCATACGTGAGCGGGTAGGGCACCCCCTCCTCCCAGACGTAGGCCACGCCGCCGGAGTCGCCAGCCACGTCACCCAGGTCGTTCACGGCATTGGCCGCCCGACCGCCTAGGCGCTTCGCATTTCCCCCGACCCACACGAACGCTTCTTCGGTGCTCTGTGCGCCGGTGGCGATGCCGACGACACTACCGGAGACGTTGACGTCCTTCGCCGTGGCCGAGCCCTCGGTGGGCCCCACGTCCCGCACGGCGTAGGTCGCCGTCGCCGTGACGCTGGCCGCCCCACCACCGCCCCCTCCGCAACCGGAAAGCGTCACCAGGAGGCCGACCCCGACAGCCCAGCCCGCGCGGCTCCCCATCGTCTTCAACCGAGCACTCCCCGTCATGTCGACCCTCCGTGGCCGCCCCCAGCACTGCCTCGAACACCCAGTTCTCCGGACGGCAGAGCAACAATCGCGCCAAGGCACCTCCGGACGGGGGAGTGTGGTGTATCTACTTAATTTTATGGATATATCACTTACTACAGCGAGTCCCGACACCGCACTTCAGCCCAGCGCACTGTCCCGAGGCCTTCCCAGGAGTGGGTAAATGTTTTCCATTCACACAGGCAGACACGGCGGGAGGCAAATCGGTACCACCCCCCAGCCTCGGGGAGGTAGCCCCTAAAGTGATTGGCCCTCTCCGACGATCCTTGGGACTGACGGAGCAGGCCCACCTCCCAAGGACGGGAAACATGGCCATCTCGGAACTCACCCTGCACCACGTCCTCCAGACCTACTCCCGCCAGGAACGCCTCGGCCAGGCGCAGAGGGCTCGGCTTCGCGCGGAACCACTCTCGGCGCCGACGTCGGACCCGGTGAGCCTCAGTTGCGCCGGACGCAAGGTCCAATGGCTGGGGCAAATGGCCGAGCGGATCGTCGAGCAACGACACCCGGACCTGCCCCGCGCCCAGCGCACGGAGCGGGTTCGCACCACCGCCGGAGAACTCCTGGCGCGCCACGGCCACCAGGTGGTCGACGACGGGGTGACCCCGGAGGCGCTCGAGGACCTCCTCCGGTCCCTGTACCTGGCCGGCTAGGCGCCATCGCCCCCTCCGGGCCTCGGCCCATCCCGCTCCCCTGCACCGATCTCTGACGCCCCGTTCGCAAGAGTCCCTCGGAGCCGGGGGACCGGTTCGCGCCGCCCCGGCGGTCGTTGACAGCTTTCGCAACCGAATGCTACGATCCGCGCGGTTTTCCCCACGAAACGGGCTCCCATCATCCCCGAGGAGAAGCCGCCATTTCCAGCGAACGCACCCAGCACACGAGGGACGAACTCGTCGAGGAGTACGCGCCCCTCGTCAAGTACATCGCTGAGCGGCTCTCCGCGCGCCTCCCTGCCTCCATCGAAGTCGAGGACCTCATCAACACGGGGGTGCTCGGGCTCATCGACGCCATCGACAAGTTCGCCCCGGAGCGCGGGGTCAAGTTCAAGACCTACGCCGAATTCCGAATCCGGGGGGCCATGCTCGATTACCTGCGCCGCCAGGACTGGGCTCCCCGGTCCATGCGCCGCAAGGAGAAGGAGCTCTCCACCGTCTTTCGCCAGTTGGAGCAGCGCTTCAAGCGTCCGGCGTCCCACGACGAGGCGGCCGCGGAGATGGGCCTGTCCATGGAGGACTTCAACAGCCTCCTGTACAAGGCCCGCGGCCTGTCGCTCCTGTCGTTGAACCGGCCCCGGTCGGACGACGGCGAGGACGAGTTCAAGGAACTGGGCGACTTCATCCCGGACGAACCCGACAACAGCCCCTACGAGCTGCTGAAGAAGCAGGAAGTGCGGGAACTGCTGGCCGAGCAGATCGACGTGCTCCCCGAAAAGGAGCGGATGGTCGTGTCCCTGTACTACTTCAACGAGCTGACCATGAAGGAGGTGGGCCACGTCCTCGGGGTCACCGAGTCGCGCGTGAGCCAGCTCCACTCGTCCGCGATCCTTCGCCTCAGAGGGTTTCTCGACGGGCTCCTCTAGGAAGGCGCAACGCGATGCCTCCCGGGAGGGCCGTAAAGGTTTCACTGCGCGGGGTCGATCCCTTCGCCGTCTCGTCCGGGGGTTGCAGGAACCGGATCGCCTCGAGTTGAGGAGGCCTCTTGTCCGATCTCCTGAGCCAGGAAGAAGTCAACGCCCTGCTCCAGAGCGTCCCGCTGGTCGAGGAGTCACTCCATCGGCCTGACGCCTACCGGGCGGCGCGTTCGGAGCTCCCGGCTTCCCGTCATCGAGCGGTCCGGTACGACTTCAAGCGCGCCGGCCACGTCTCCCAGAGCGCGATCCAGAACCTCCACTTCGTCCACGAACGCTACGCCCGCAGCCTGTCCCTCGACCTGTCGGGGTACCTGCGCACCACGGCGGACATCGTCTTGCTCACGGTGGAGCAGATGTCCTACGCCGAGTTCCTGATGAGCCTTCCCGAGACCACCTGCGTGAACGTGGCCGGCCTCAGCCCTTCCGGCGGCCGGGTCGTCCTCGAGGTGAACCCCACCCTGGCGTTCGCGGTCGTCGAGAAGCTCATGGGGGGGGCTTCGGAGAGCCCCACGGTGAACCGGGAGATCACGACGATCGAGCAGCAACTCCTCGCGGGTTTCATCGAGATGGCCCTCCGGGACCTCCAGGACGCCTGGCAACCCCTCGCCGCGGTGCGGATCGCCTTGGAGCGACAGGAGACCAGCCCACACCTCGTGCAGGTCGTGGCTGCCGACGAGGCCGTCGTCGTCGTCGTGTTCGAGGTGACCGTCGGACAGAGTTCCGGGATGATGAACCTGTGCATCCCGTCCCTCTACCTGGGGGAATTCGCCACCCCGACCGCCGCGGAGTCCCCCCCGGAACGAGCCCGCCCTGCGACCCCGCAGGAGCGGCGGCGCGTCGAGGAGGTCGTGGCGCGCGCTTCGTCTCGCCTGAGCGCACGTCTGGGGGCTTCGAGGCTCCCCATCCGGGAGATCATCGCGCTGCAGGTCGGGGACGTGGTGCCCCTGCGCCGGGACGCGGGCGAACCGGTGGCCGTGGAGGTCGCGGGACGGCCCAAGTTTCAGGCAACGCTCGGGGTGAAGGGAACCCGCCGGGCCGTGAAGATCGTGGCTCCGCTGGCGCCATCCTCGGAAGCGGAACGCCCCGGGGCCGGGACGTTCCGACCCGTCCGGTCTCCCCACGGCGGAAGCCCGGTGGACGAGGGGGACACGTGACCGACATTCTCTCGCAGGAGGAGATCGACCGACTGCTCAAGGCAGCCGAGGCCGACGACGGGCCCGACCTGGGCGAGCCACCCTCACCCGGCGAACTGCGCGGCGCGGCGCGGGCGGCCGGGCTCTTCCTCTCCGAATTCGCCGATCACCTCTCGCAGGTGCTCCCGCAGGACGTGGCGCTGTCCGCAGGGAGCAGCCAGGTCGTCGCGATCGAGGAACGGGAGGCCGCCCGGTACTTCCTGCTGCGCTGCGGGCTCGCGGGCGATCCCCAAGGGGAGATGGTCCTCGCGCTGCGCCGTCGCGACGCGAAGGCCCTCGCAGACCTGCTCCTGGGGGGAACCGGCGAGGCAGCCGACGAACTGGACTCCGCCGAGAGGCAGGCTCTCGCCGGCGTCTGGGCGGCGAGCGCCGCCCGGGGAGTCGCACGGGTCTCCGAGGAGTTCGGTCTGTCCCTTTCCGCGACCGACCCCGTACTGGAGGACGTGGCCCACGCAGGCCTTTCGAGGACGCTGCCCTGGGCCTCCGCCTTCCGCTGCGCCGCGAGTCTCCGGATCGAGGGCGCCCTGGAAGCACCCTTGCGGTTGCTCCTGCCCCTGGAACTGGCCCTCGCCATGGGACAACGCCGCGGAGAAGCCACGGACGTCTCGCACACCGGGAGAGGCCGGGGAGCCTCGGCCGGAGGCGGGTCGGGCTCCCCAGGCTCGCCGAAGGAAGGACCCACCGGCATGCGCAATTTGGACCTGATCCTGGACCTGGACGTGGACGTGATGGTGCGGTTGGGGGAAGCCGTGCTGCCGCTGGAGGAGGTGCGGAAGCTGGCGCCCGGCTCCATCCTCACCCTCGACAGGGACTCGGAGGCGCCGGTCGATCTCCTGGTGAACGGCCGCGTGGTGGCCAAGGGCGAACTGGTGGTGGTGGGCGCGGACAGCCTGGCCGTGCGCATCACGGAGATCGAGACGCCCTCCGAGCGCATCCGCACCCTGGGGGCCTGAGCGGCCCGATCCGAAATCCCGCCTCTGCCTGCGGCCGCGGCCGCGGGAACGCTACCCGACGAGCGGTCCCTGCGCCGGCGGTCCCACCCGTTCCAGCAGCGCCACGGCGTGCGCCGACATCCCCTCCCGGCGCCCCTCGAACCCCAACCCCTCCGTCGTCGTCGCCTTCACGGTGACCCCCCCCGGGCCGAGTCCCAGCGCAGCCGATAGGCCGCTCTCCATCGCCGGCACGTGGGGGGCGATCTTCGGGCGCTCGGCGATCAGGGTCGCGTCGACGCGAGCCACGCGGAAACCGCGGGCCAGGATCATCGCCCGGATCCGGTCCAGGAGGTCCAGGCTGGAGGCTCCAGCCCAGGCGGGATCGGAGTCCGGGAAGTGGCGGCCGATGTCGCCCAGCCCCGCCGCCCCCAGGCACGCGTCCGCCACGGCGTGCGCCAGCACGTCCGCGTCGGAATGCCCCAGGAGCCCCGTCTCGTGTGGGATCGGCACTCCGCCCAGGACGAGGCGCCGCCCCTCCACGAGCCGGTGCACGTCGTACCCGTGGCCCACGGCCAGGTGCCCCCCCGCCGGCCGCGCCGTCTCCGGCCCCCGGGCGCAGCCGGCGAGCCCCTCCGCGAGCAGCAGGTCGGGCCGCGTCGTGACCTTGATGTTCCGGGGGTCTCCGGCCACCAGGCGCGGGTAGCGGCCCAGGCCCTCGACCAGGCTCGCCTCGTCGGTGCCCCGGTTCCCCTGCTCCCGAGCCCTTGCCAGGGCCTCCCGCAGCAGCCCGAGGGGAAAGACCTGGGGAGTCTGGGCCTGCCAGAGCCCGCTGCGGTCCACCGTCCCGGCGCTCGCGCCGCCGCGCTCCCGTTTGAGCGTATCCGCACACGGCATGGCGAGGAGGGCCCCGTCCGGGCGGGCGGCCGCGGCCAGAAGGCCGAACCGCTCCGTCGGTGGAAACGGCCGCGCGCCGTCGTGGACGAAGACGAGATCCTCGGCCCCGGCCTCGTCGAGGGCATCGAGGCCGCGCCCCACGGAGTCCTGGCGTTCCGCCCCTCCCGGCACCACCCGGAGCAGCTTCGGGACACCGGCGGATTCCAGAAGGTCGCGGGTCCTCTCCACCTGGCCCTCGGGCG
>CAZGRT010000086.1:0-9795 GCA_964528225.1 uncultured Thermodesulfobacteriota bacterium
GCCGAGGTTGTACCAGGCGGTCGGGTTGAGCGGGTTGGTTTCGAGCGCCTGCTGGAGGAGATTCAAGCAGGGACGCAGGCCTCCTTCTTCGATTTCATCAAGCGAGTCCAGGAGCGGCGCTCTGAGCTGCCTGCCAACCTCCTTGACATCCACGATGCGGTGTGGAGCAACGTGCAGGTGAACGACCCGACGCCCTTCAAAGCCTTCCGCTATAACGAGTACCTGACCACAGCGCGGCGTTACGGCGGCGAGCCCGGCGATCCGCTGGAGCAGGTATTGACCCGGCGCATCGTGATCACCGGCGAGGTGCAGGAGTTCGCCCGCCGGCTGCGCCACCAGGGGGGGCTCGGCTTTTCGCTCTCGCACTTCGTGCCGATCGGGGAACTCTCCCCGGAACCGGAGCGAAACGGGGGGCCGCACGGGCAGCGTCGTCAAGTGGCTCGCAAGGGGGGCCGATAACTACAGCGAACCAGGTGGAACCACAACCGCGCGGCAGCCGCCGTGAGGCTGCCACCCGTTGCACGGGCGGAGCCGCCGCACCTTCGCTCGCCGACCCGAGGCCATGGATCCACGGATGGAACGCCTCCCGCCTCGAGCATCCCGCACCTTCTTCGCGAGGTTCCGTCCGACCGCGGGAGCGGTCGCCGCGGTTCTGTATTTCCTACTGGCAGGCACGAGCCCCGCCCAGGCCGCGGACGATCCCGGGGAGCCAAGCCTGTCGGTCAGTCCGGGCTGCTTCTTCTCCGACGGGGTGGCCGCCGCGCGCTTCCGGGAGGAGACCTTGCGTTGGACCCGTGAGGCAGCCGAACGCGGCGTCTGGGCGGCGCAGTTCTACCTCGGGTCTCTGCTCTGGGAGGGGAACGGAGTGCCGAGGGACCGCATCGCCGCCCTCACGTGGCTTCGCCTCGCCGCGGACACGCCCGACGGGAACGACCGGCAGGCGGCGCTGGAGACCTTGCACAAGCTCTCCGCGCAACTGACCCAGGCGGAAGACGCCGAGGTGGCGCGGCGGGCTCGCGCGTGGCGGGACCGGAAACGTCCGGCCGGGCCGGCGTCGGACAGGGAGTTCGAGGGCGCGGGGCTGGCGACGAGGAAGGGAACCACGCCGTAGACCGGGTTCCTGCCGTGGGCCGATCCTCTCCGCGCCTTCCCCGGCGCGGACTCGAACATGGGAGGCCGGCCCAGGAGATTCGCAGCCGCTCCCGGTCCGGGGCTTACCCTACGGAGAAGCGGGCTTTCTTGCGTCGCCCCGAGAAGGCCCCGAGAAGCCAACCCGTGAGGAGGACGCCGGCACCCGCCAGGAACCATTTCACGGCCGCTCCCTTCACCAGAGAACTCCGCTCCTCCTGCAACTTTCGCAGGTCGTCGCCAAGCCGTGTCGCCTCCCCGCGCAGCCGGTCCCGCTCCTGAACCACCTGAAGGACGTCCTTGGACGCCCCCAGCAGGCCTTCGTACTTTTCGCTGACGTCCTTGAGTTCCCGGGTCAGACGCGCCGACTCACCGCGCAACCGTTGGAACTGAAGGTCCTTCTCCTCGGCCGAGGAGGCGTGGGTTGTGCGCGCCGACTCCAAGGCCCGGGTCAACTCGTCTCTGCTCCCCTCCAACTCCCGGACCCTTTCACGCAGGCGACCCGATTCCTGCTCGAGCCTCCGGATCGTCTGCTCCTTGGGTACCTCGCCGGTGACGTATTGCTCCGCCACCCATCCCTCTTCCCCCTCCGCCGCCCGCACCCGGACGAAGCCCGGAACGGTCTCCAGGACTTCGAGGGAATCGGCGGTCCGCAGGAGACGGATGGTCGCACTCGACGTGTCGGGGCGCTCACGCAGGTTCACGATCAGGACGTCGGAGACGTACCGAGTCTCCGCAGCCGCCTGCCCCGAAAGCGTCATCAGACCGACCCACAGCGCCAGGGAAATCCTTCGGCCCCAACTCATGCCGTCTCTCCTGTTCTCCACCCCGCACCCCTCTTCTGCCGGATCCGGACGGCACTCGTGCCCGGAGCGTCGGGCGGAGGGGTCCGCTCCTTGTAGCAGCGGCCGCGCGCCGAGGTCAACCGGCCGACGCCGCGGGGGCGCCGCGCCGGGGAAGGCCGACGAGAGCCCCGACATCGTGGTACCCTGCGTTGGTCGACGGGGAAGGCACTCGCGCGCGCCCCCTGTCTTCGAATCGGGAGAAGACCATGCGACAGGGAGTGATCCCAGAAAACCCTAGCCTGCAGGCCCCACCCGTGTCCCGCCGTGCCGAGGCCCTGCTGACGGCGGCTCTCCTCCTCTGGTGTGCCGCGGCATCCCCTGCTGCCCACGGGCAGGAACTTGGAGCTTTTCCGCGTGAGAGCCTGGAAATCGCATCCTCAGGAACGCTGCACCGATTCCAAGTGGAAATCGCGGTGACGCCGGCGCAGAGAGAACAGGGGCTCATGTTCCGAAAGGAGATACCCGAGGGGACGGGGATGCTCTTCGTGAACGGGGAGGAGCGCCCCGTCGCCATGTGGATGAAGAACACGCTCGTGCCCCTGGACATGCTCTTCCTGGCGGCCGACGGGACGATCGTGAAGATCCACCCGGAGGCCGAACCACTCTCCACCCGACTCATCGCTTCGAACGCCCCGGTCAAGGGGATCCTGGAACTGAGGGGGGGCGCAGCACGCAAACTGGGCATCGTCCCGGGCGACCGTATCCTGCACCCGGCGTTCATCGCCCCAACCCTCCGGAGCCTCCCAGCCCACTGAGGTCGGGGGAGAGGCCTGTGCTCTCCCCTCCCCGTGTCCGGCACCCCATCAAGGCTGCGCCCGCCAAAGCTTCTTCCGTTCTGGCCACCCACCGCGAACCAGGGGCGTGCGGAAGGGTATCCCGCCAAGGGCGTCCAGCGCCTTGACTTGAGAACAAATGTCTGTAAACTCTCTTCCGTGGAGGAGCCCGATGGGAAGAACACCCCTGGGAGAAACCCGTCAGAAGGTCTTCGAGTTCATGCGGGAACGCCTCTTGGCCGGCCGCCCTCCCACGGTGCGGGAAGTGCAGGCAGCCCTCGGCTTCCGGGCCGTCCAGACTGCCCGCCAACACCTGGAGAGGCTGGTGGCCGAAGGGAGGCTCGAGGCCGAGAGGGGAAAGGCTCGAGGCTACCGCCTTCCCGGAGAGGAAAGGCCTCCTTTCCTCGTCCCGCTCTTGGGGCGGGTCCCGGCCGGCCCGATGGACGCGGCGGTGGAGGATCTGGAAGGCTACCTCCCGGTCGACGGCCAAGGGAGCCCCGAGGACCTCTTCGCCCTCCGGGTCAAGGGACAAAGCATGATCGGTGCGGGCATCCTCCCGGGAGACGTGGTGATCGTGCGCCGCCAACCCACCGCTCGGAGCGGAGAGATCGTAGTGGCAAGAATCGGGGACGAAGCCACGGTGAAACGGCTCCGGCTCCGGAGGGGCCGGGTGGAGCTACACCCGGACAACCCCGCCTTCGAGCCCATCGTTCCCGAGGAGGAGTCCTTCGAAATCCTGGGCAAGGTGACCGAACTCCGTCGAAAACTGTGAGCGGGATCCGGACGGGATCCGGCATGCCCGAACCGGTGCGGCTTGCTCGGCGAAGAGAAGGGCTTTCGGGTTCGACCGAGCGGCCGGGCGATTCCACGGCCCCGCACTGCGGGCACCCCCGGTGCTTTTCCGCCTTTTCTCGAGGAACCCCTTGAGCCTACTTTCCCTCGGGCGCACCGACATCACCACCGCCCTGCGCCTCGCCTCGGCCGAGGCGGCACCGGCCCGATGGGACCTGGAGACCCTCTCCGGCCGTCTTGTGGAACTCTCGGCAGCCGGGGCCTCGGCCTCGCTCACGATGGCCTTCGGTGTCGTGCTCGAGGCACAACGGCGGGGCGAACCCGCCGCATGGATCACCGAAGAGGCGGACTCGTTCTACCCCCCCGACGCAGCAGAGGGGGGCGTCGACCTCCGTTCCCTGGTCGTGGTCCGGGTCGCGGAGTTCCGGCAGGCGCTGCGGGCGGCGGATCACCTGACCCGCTCCGGCGCGTTCGGTCTCCTGGTTCTCGATCTCGGGGACGGCGCCTCCCTTCCCCTCCCGGCGCAGACACGCCTCGCCGGACTCGCCGCCCAGCACCGCTCGGCGATCCTCCTCCTCACGCGCAAGCGGCCGGAGGCTCCCTCCCTGGGCTCGCTGGTTTCCCTCCGTGGCGAAACGTGGCGTGAGCGGCAGGGAGGCGACCGCTTCCTCTGCCGAGTGCGGGTCCTCAAGGACAAGCGCCGCGGCCCCGGATGGACCCACGAGGAGTTGTGCCGTGCCCCCGACGGCCTGTGTTGACGTCCCCGCGCTGCCCCTCCAACTCCTGCGACGGCGGCGTCCCGAATGGGCCTCCTTCCCCGTCGTCGTGGTGGAGCAGAACCGGCCCCAAGGCGTGATCCTGTGGGTCGACGCCCGGTCCCGTCGGGCCGGCGTCCTTCCCGGCATGCGCTACACGGAGGGGCTCTCCCTGGAGGGCTCCCTCCGCGCGGCCGAGGTGTCGGACTCCGAGATCCGGCAGGGCATGGACCTCCTCACCGGCGCCCTTCGGCGCTTCAGCCCCGACGTGGAGCCGAGCCGGCGGGAGCCCGGGGTCTTCTGGGTCGCCGCCGGGGGCATGAATCGGCTCTTCCCTTCTCCGAGGGCGTGGGCCCGGGAGATCCGGACATCCCTGGGAGATCTCGGCTTCCGGACCCGGGTGGCCGTGGGGTTCACCAAGTTCGGAACCTACGCTTCCGCCCGGGCCGGCAGGAATCGGGGGCTCGCCGTTTTTCGCGGGCTCTCCGAGGAGGCCGCCTCCGCCCATCGGGTTCCGCTGGGGCTTCTCGACCTCCCCACGGCAGCACTCGACGCCCTGGGGAAGCTCGGCATCGGCACCGTGGGAGAACTGCTGCGACTTCCGGCTTCGGGCCTCCGGGAGCGATTCGGGCCCGAGACACACCGACTCCACGCCCTCGCCTCGGGGACGGAGCAATCGCCCCTGGAACCGGCACCGATCGAGGAAGCGGTGTGCCGGGAGACGGAGCTGGACCACCCCGAGACCGATCTCTATCGCCTCCTCTTCCTCGTGAAGCGCCTCCTGGACCCCCTTCTCGAACGACTCGCGGCGCGGAGGGAGGCCGTGGCGGGGCTGGAGCTCCGCATCCGCCTGGACGGGCTCCCGAAGGAAAGCGAGCGGCTCGAAAGCCTCCGGCCCGCCGAACCCACCCTGGACAGCCGCCAACTGCTCAACCTCGTGCACCTGCGGCTGGAGGCAGTGGGGATCTCCGAGGGAGTCGTCGGGCTTCGCGTGGAAGCCCAAACGGCACCGGCAAACCGTCGGCAACTCGCTCTTTTCGCCGCGCGACCCCGCCGGGACCCCGAGGCCGCCGAGCGGGCTCTCGCCCGCATCCGCGCCGAACTGGGGGACGGCGCCGTCGTAACCGCCCGCCTCGTCGAGGCCCACCTGCCGGAGGCTCGGTTCTCCTGGAGCCCCCTGGAGCGTCTGTCCCCTCCCGAGTACCGGGAGGTGGGGGTTCGCCCCCTCGTGCGCCGCATCCGGACCCGCCCCGCCCCCCTCCTCTCCCCTGCCCGCCACCAACCGGACGGCTGGCTCCTCCGGGGCGAGGAGTGCGGACCGGTCGACGAGCGCACCGGCCCCTACGTGATCAGCGGAGGTTGGTGGCGAAGGCCGGTCCACCGGGAGTACCACTTCGCCCGGATGCGAAGGGGGGAGATCTTCTGGATCTACTACGACCGGCCTCGGAGACAGTGGTTCCTGCAAGGGCAGGTGGAGTGAACGCCGCCGCTCCCGCCGAAACGGTTGCCCGGCCCCCACGCACCCGACGCCCCGTCCCTCGTCACGGGTACAGCGGCCAGACCCTCGGCAGCACGACCAGAGTCGCCCCGAGCACGCACAGGCTCAGAAGCGCTCCCACCCGGGCGTAGTCGAGGAACCGGTACCCCCCGGGGCCGTACACCAAGACGTTCACCTGGTGCCCCACGGGAGTCAGGAAGCTCGTGGACGCGCCGATAACCGTCGCCAGCACGAACGGGTGGGGGCTCGCACCGATCTCCAGGGCGGCGTCGATGGCGATCGGCGCCACCAAAACCGTCGCCGCCGCGTTGGACATGGGCTGGGTGAGCAACGCCACGAAGACGTAGATGCCGGCAAGCAGGGCGACGGGCCCCAGCTTTCCGACCGAAAGCACGAGGAGGTCGGCCAGGTACCGAGCCGTGCCCGTGGTCTCCATGGCGGTCCCGAGGGGCAGCATGCCCGCGATCAGGAACACGCTCCTCCACTCGATGCTCTCGTACGCCTCCTCCATGTTCAGGCAGCCGGTCACGGCCAACAGCACGGCCCCCAGGAGCATGGCCGTCGGCGTCTTCAAGACCCCGAACGTCACCAGCCCGATCACCAGGAAGAGAATCCCCACGGCCAACGGTGCCCGGCCGCGGCGACGCGGCTCGAAGGCCACCGCCTCGAGAACCAGGAAGTCGCCCCTCTCCTGGAGCACCCCCATGCGCTCCTTGGCGCCCTGGAGGAGCAACGCGTCGCCGAACTGCAGCCGGACGTCGCGCAGGCGCTGGACGATGAGTTCGCCCTGCCGCCAGAGCGCCAGCACCGTGAAACCGTAACGGTCCCGGAACCGGATCTCCCGGAGCGTCCTGCCGATCATCCGGGAGCGGGGCGCCAGCGTGGCCTCCACGATGTGGGCCCGGTCGTCCTCCATCTGGGCAATGTCGACCTTCCGCTCCGCCTCGATCTCCACGCCCAGGCGGTCCCGGGCCCGCATGAGGTTCTCCAGGGCCCCCTCCACGATGAGGAGGTCGTCGGGCTTCAAGACCGAATCGCGGTCGATCCACGTGCGGGTGTGGCCCTCGCGCACGATCGCCATCACGTGGAGGTCGAAATCGGCCCCCAGTCGCGACTCGAGCAGGGTCTTTCCGGCGATGCGGCTCTCCGCGGGCACCCTCACCTCGCTCACGTACACCCGGGCCGCGAACTCCCGTTTTCGGGCGTCCACGGAGGCGCGCACGGGAAGAAGCCATCTTCCCAAGGTCACCATGTACGCGATCCCCACGACGAACACCACGACGCCGGTGGGAAGGAAATCGAAGAATTCGAAGCGCGCGAAGCCCCGCTCGGCAAGGATCGTGTTGGCCAGGATGTTCGGCGGAGTCCCGATCAGGGTCATGTTGCCGCCCAGGAGGGAGGCGAAGGCGAGGGGGATGAGGAGCTTGGAGGCGCCCACTCGGGTTCGACACGCCAGACCGATGACGGCGGGCATGAGCACGGCCGTGGCCCCAATGTTGTTCATGAAGGCCGACAGGCAGCCGCAGGTGAGCATGGTCACCGCGATCAGGCGCGGCTGGTTCCCGCCCGCGATGCCGAGGATCTGCTCGCCCAGGAAATCCGCGACGCCGGTGCGCATCAATCCGCCGGAGACGATGTAGACGGCCCAGACCGTGATCACAGCCGGGCTCGAGAAACTGGCGAACGCGTCCTCCGGCTTTACGAGGCCGGTGAGCACGAGGGTGAGGAAGACCAGCAGCGCGACGAGGTCGGGGCGAATCCTCTCGGTCGCGAAGAGGACAACGGCGGCACCCATTACGAACAGGGTCAATGCGATTTCGGCGGTGAACGGCGGGATCATGCTCTCCTCCCGGATGTCCGTTCGGAGGATACCGGGAAGCGGGCGGAGCACCAGGGGAGACGGAGCATTCCGTCCGAGGAGGGGATTGCCTTGAAAGACAAATGTATTCAATATGAGGAGCCGAAGCGCCCACCCCCGCCTTGTGGTCGTGGGCGTTGATGTCCGTGAGAACTCTTTGACGGAGAGCCCCGGGACCGTGTCCTACGCCGCCCTCTGGTGCAAGAGCAACTTCTCGTTCCTGGAAGGCGCGAGCCACCACGAGGAGTTGGTGGAGCGAGCCCACGAACTGGGCCTGCGAGCTCTGGCACTCACCGACCGGGACGGGGTGTACGGCGCGGTGCGCGCCCACGTCAAAGCCCGTGAACTGGGTGTGCACCTGATCGTGGGAGCGGAAGTTACGATCCGTTCCGACGCCGAGCGGGGCGGTTCGTCCTCACTGTTGCTCCTGGCGCAGCACCGCGTCGGCTACGCGAACCTCTGCCGCCTGATCACGCTCGGCCGCCTCCGAAATCCGAAGGGCGTCGGCTCCGTCACCTGGGGCGAGGTGTGCGGGCACGCCTCGGGCCTACTCGCCCTCTGGGGCGGAGAACGCAGCCTCCTCACCTCCGAGGACGACCCCGACGGGAACGTGATTCGCCTCAAGGAGGCTTTCGGAGACCGCCTCTACGCCCTCGCCGTCCGTCACCGCCGTGCCGAGGAGACCCGATCGGAGGCCCGCCTCCGCAGCCGGGCGCGCCGCTTCGGCCTCCCGCTGGCGGGAGGCGTGGAGGTGCTCTACCACTGCGCAGCCCGGCGTGGGCTCCAGGACGTCCTGACGTGCATCCGCCACGGCGTTCCCCTCGGCCGGGCCGGCCGCCTCACGAAGCCCAACGACGAGCACGATCTCAAGGCTCCCCACGGCTTCGCCGCCCTTTTCGCGGACGACCCGGGCGCGGTGGAGCGAACGCGGGAGGTCGCAGATCGGTGCTCCTTCTCCCTCGCCGAACTCCGGTACCGCTACCCCGCCGAGCGCTTGCCGGACGGCACTTCGTCCTCGGAATGGCTTCGCCGGCTCGCCCTCGAGGGAGCCCGCGAACGCTACGGAGAGATCCCCGCGAGCGTTCGGGAACAGGTGGACAGGGAACTGGCCCTGATCGACGAACTCGACTACGGCGGGTACTTCCTCACCATGTGGGAGATCGTCCGCTTCTGCCGGGAACGGGGCATCCTGTGCCAGGGGCGGGGCTCGGCCGCCAACTCGGCGGTGTGCTACTGCCTGGGCATCACGGCCGTCGATCCCACCCGGGTGGAACTCCTCTTCGAGCGGTTCCTCTCCCGCGAGCGCGCCGAACCCCCGGACATCGACCTCGACATCATGCACGAGCGCCGGGAGGAGGTGATCCGTCACGTGTACGAACGCTACGGCCGGGACCGCGCCGCCATGGTGGCCAACGTCGTCCGGTACCGGGGGCGCTCCGCCGTGCGGGAGGTGGGCAAGGCCCTGGGTGTGGAGGAGACCGCCCTGGATCGCCTGGCCAAACTGGTGGGCTACCGCGACGGCGCCGACGCGGCTCTGCTCCGCCACGCGGGGCTCGACCCCTCGGCCCCGGTTCACGACCACCTGCTCCGGCTCGCGCTCGAGATCCAGGACTTTCCCCGGCACCTCTCCATTCACCCGGGAGGGTTTCTGCGCGGGCACGAACCCGTCCACGCCATCGTCCCCGTGGAGAACGCCTCGATGGCGGGGCGGACCGTCATCCAGTGGGACAAGGACGACCTGGAGGAACTGGGGCTCTTCAAGGTGGATCTTCTGGGCCTCGGGGCGCTCTCCCAACTCGACCGCGGCTTCCGCCTCCTCAAGGAGCACTACGACCTCGATCTCTCCATGGACAGGATCCCCGAGGACGACCCCGCCACCTTCGGGATGATCGGCCGCGCCGACACCGTCGGCGTGTTCCAGATCGAGAGCCGCGCCCAGATGGCCATGCTGCCGCGGCTGCGCCCCCGAAGCTACTACGACCTCGTCATCGAGGTGAGCATAGTCCGTCCGGGACCGATCACGGGCGGCATGGTCCACCCGTACCTACGCCGGCGGCGGGGCGGGGAACCCGTGGAGTACCCCCATCCGAGCCTCGAACCGGTGCTTCGCAAGACCCTGGGCATCCCCCTCTTCCAGGAGCAGGTC
>CAZGRT010000087.1:0-1736 GCA_964528225.1 uncultured Thermodesulfobacteriota bacterium
GAAGAGGATCCAGTCGGCGGCGCGCACCTCGTCCTTGGCGCGGAACCAGTCCTCGGCCTTGAGGGTGCGGACGCCTGGGATCTCCAGGGTGCGGAGGGGGTCGAAGGAGACGAGGCGCATGCCGAGCGTTTTGCCCCGGAGGTGTCGCGGCGGGCGATTCCGCGGCGAGCAAGCGCGGAAATATACGCTTCTGCGGGGCGGAAAGCGATAGGCTCGAAGGCGGAGAGTCGCTGCGGAAGGGGGAAGGCTCGTGGGGGCTCTTCAGTGGAAGTCCCGGCTTCCGGCGGTGGGGGGGGCGAGGGAGCCCCCGGGCTCCCACAGTCCGTCGGCGACGATGTGGGCGACTCCTTCCTCCACCTCCATCCTCCCGGTTACCCCCAGAAAGGCCGCGGTCTTGGCCAGGGCGGCGTGGCGGTCGAAGATCCGCTTCCAGACGACCACGTTGACGAAGCCGGTCTCGTCCTCCAGGGTGAGAAAGGTCACTCCGGAGGCCGTGCCGGGTCTCTGGCGGCAGATGACCACGCCCGCGTAGCGAACCCGCCGCCCGTGGGGAAGGGAGGCCACGGTTCTCGCGTCGAGGAGCCCCCGTTCCGAGAGTTTCCCACGGAGGTGGGCCAGTGGATGGCTGCGAGGGCTGTGGTCGCCGGTGCGGTAATCCCACAGCACGGTTTCGAAGGCGCTAAGGGGGGCGAGGGCCGGCGCAGGGCCGAGTCGCTTCAGGGGGAGCCCTTCCGGATCTTCCGCCTGGAGAACCTCCCACAGGACTTCCCGGCGTCCTCTGCGCAGCCCCTCCAAGGCCCCCGCCTCGGCCAACCGTTGCAGTGCCCCCCGGTCGAGTCCGGTTCGGCGGCGGAAGTCGTCCAGGGAGGCGAAGGCCCGACCTGTCCGGGCCGCCAGAATGCGTCTGCCGACCCCTTGCTCGGAAAGCCCCTTCACGTACCGGAGTCCCATCCGGATGGCCAGACGTCCCCCACCGCTCGAAGGAAGACCCCCAGGCCGCTCCGACGTTTGGTGGGGCGCGGCCTTCCCCGTGTCGGCTTCTCCCGCCGGAAGGTCTCGCGGCTCTAGGCTGCACTCCCATCCGCTCCACTGCACGTCCACGGGACGGATCTCGACGCCGTGGCGCCGGGCATCGTCCACGATCGTCGCCGGGGAGTAGAAGCCCATGGGTTGGGCGTTTAAGAGTGAGCATACGAAGACGTCCGGGTGGTGGCACCGGAGCCACGCCGTGGCGTAGGCGATGAGGGCGAAGCTTGCGGCGTGGCTCTCGGGGAAGCCGTACTCTCCGAACCCCCGGATCTGCTCGAACACGCGTTCGGAGAACTCCCTGGCGATGCCCTTGGCCATCATCCGGCCGATGAGCCGCTCCCGGTGCCGCTCGATGCGGCCGCTTCTCCGCCACGCGGCCATGTCGCGGCGCAACTGGTCCGCCTCGCCCGGCGTGTAGTCGGCGGCCACCACGGCGAGCCGCATGACCTGCTCCTGGAAGAGGGGGATGCCCAGGGTCTTGCGCAGCACCGGTTCGAGGCTCGGGTGCGGATACTCCACGGGCTCCTCGCCCCTTCGCCGGCGCAGGTACGGGTGGACCATGCCCCCCTGGATCGGCCCGGGGCGGACGATCCCCACGGAGATGACGAGGTCGTAGAAGCACCTCGGCTTGAGGCGCGGGGCGAGGGACATCTGCGCCCGCGACTCCACCTGGAAGACGCCGATCGAGTCCGCCCGCGAGAGCATCT
>CAZGRT010000088.1:0-2214 GCA_964528225.1 uncultured Thermodesulfobacteriota bacterium
ATGATCGGGTTGTGGTACTCGGCCTCTCCCGGGTTGCCCTCTGCACCGTATACGGTTTCGTCCAACCGGTAGGTGAAGAGCCCGTTTTCCCCGCCCGCCGGGTCGAAGGTGTAGGCAAGAAACGCCTGGTGGCAGCTCGTGCACAGCTTGAACGACCGGGAGAAGACCGTCCGTGTTTCCAGTACCCCTTCGCCGACGTCGACGACTTCCGACACCGCCTCGGCCCGAAGCTGGCTGCTGTGCGCGTCGTGGCACGTGCGACACTGCACGGCGGTGGGGCTGTCCGGAACGGGTTTTTCCGCGAAGAACGCCTCGATCGCGTCATGGCCGAAGTCCCGTGTCACGGCCCCGTAGGTTCGGAAGCCCTCGTCGGTGTGGCAGCGAGTGCAGCGCGACGCCACCGTCATCACGCTGTCCGCGTGCTTGCTCAGCCCGTAGTTCTCCGCGATGCTCCCTGCGAACGGATGGAACGGAAGGTGGGGGAACTCTTCGTTGTGGCACTGCCCGCAACGGTCGAAGGAGGGCACGGGATACGGGATCGGCCCCAGTCCGTTGTGGTACTGCCCGCCGCCGTGGCACGCCTCGCACCCCACCACCGGCCGCGGCACGTTGCCCGTCAGGTCGGCGGTGAGCCTCTGGCCGTCCCCCTGGGGATCGTGGCAGGCGGGGCAGGAGGGGTCCGTCCCAATCATCGCGTAGTCCGGGAACCCCGGGCTGTTGAGGTCGAAGGGCGAGTTCACGGCGTTGCCGTGCCCGCTCTCCAGCCACTTGGGCAACTGGGGGCCCCCGTCGTTGTGGCACACGACGCAGGTGTTGATCCCGACGGTCCGAGCCGAGGTGATGGGAACCTCCTCGCCCTGATCGTTGGCCGAGTCCAGGTTGCTCCCGCAGCCCCACAGGGCTGCGGCGGCGAGCGACGTGGCAACCAGCGCTGTGAGCTTGAGTCCTCGCATGGATGTCCTCCTCATGGGTGATCCCTTCGCCTCTCGATCAGTGGCACTTGCGACAGGTCTTCCCGTCGCTCGCGTTCTTCAGCCGGCTCTTGATGTCGTCCCAGTCGTCCGGGTGCGGGTTGACCATCAGCCCCGCCCGGGCGCTGTGACACTTCAGGCAGATGTCGCCGTCGGGGTGGCACGCCTGGCACGTGACCAGGTTCTTGCGCGCCTCGCGCCCGTGGGCGTCGGACCACTGGTGGGACGGCAGCACCGAGTCCGAGTGGCAGGTCTGGCACTGCTGCTCGTCGAACTGGGAGTGGGCCGGTCCCGAGGGGCTCGTGCTCAGGTCGCTCCACCCCCTGCGATGGGAGCTGAACGCCAGATCCCTCGGGTTGAACTCGTTGTGGCAGTCGCTGCAGTACTCGGGCTCGTGGCAGCTCGTGCAAAGCTGGGGGTCGGTCCGGGCCGGAATGGGGTGCGTGACCTGGAAGTCCGAGCGGTGCACGTTGGCGAGCGCGTTGCCGAAGTCGCCCTGCTCGTCGGCGAAGCCGGACTTGTGGCACTCGAGGCAGAACTTCTGCTCGTGGCAGGAGGCGCAGTCGTACGTGTCGCCCTTGGCGGCCGGCCGGTGCTGGAACGCCCACAGGACGCCGTGGGTGGCCGGCCCCGGGACCTTCACCTCGGCGATGAAGTCGTCCTCGTGGCAGTCCTTGCAGACGGCCAGGTCGGGGACGATCGTGCGCGCCTCTTCCTTGTGGCAGGTGGTGCAGGCTTCCCCCTCCAGGTACCTGAGGTGCTCGTCGTGCCGGAAGTCCGCGGCCACGACCGGCACCGCGACCAGGAGGGCGGCGGCCAGGAACGGGAATGCGTGGCGTCTCATGTCGCAGACTCCTTCCTCAGAACGCGATGTTCAGGCGGATGCGGCCGCGGTTGTAGTGGTCCCAGAGGTCGCTCTCCACCCTCTCCACCTTGGCCTGGACGTTGATCTTCTTCGTGATGTGCGTAGTCACGTCGGCCCAGTACCGCTGGCTCGTCGTGTCGTCGTCCTCGAGATCCCGCTGGAGGACGTCGACCTCCGCGCCCACGCCGCCCTGCAGCCAGTCGGTGAAGTAGTAGGCCGCGCGGGCCTTGAACCCGTAGAGGTCCTGTCCGTCCGAGTCGTCTCGGAGCACGCCCGTCAGGTACCCGGAGAAGCGGCCCAGGGGGAGCTTCTCGATGCCGACCTCGAACACGTTCGCGTTGGAGAAGTCCTGGTAGATCTCGTAGGTGTACTGCGCGA
>CAZGRT010000089.1:0-2999 GCA_964528225.1 uncultured Thermodesulfobacteriota bacterium
CCCCCACGACCGACGGCAGGGCCCCCTCCATGCCGGAAACCGCGATCACGCAACGGGCGCGGCGCAGCACCTCGCCGTGGGCGAAGAGCCGGTGGATGCCCGCCACGCCCACGTCGTAGACCCGCTCCACCCGGCTGCCGAAGACCTCGAGGGCCACGGCGGCCTCCTCGGCCACGGGCAGGTCCGAGGTGCCCGCCGCCGCCAGGGCCACCAGTCCGACGGGCGCCACGGTGTCGCGGCGCAGTTCCACGATCCGGCAGATCTCGTGGTACTGGGCCTGGGGCACCCGCTCCCGCACCGCGTCCGCCGTGGGGCGGCCGGCGCGGGTACAGAGCACGTTGGCGTTCTGGCCCGCAAGCCGGGCGAAGATCTCCGCCACCTGCTCCGGGGTCTTGCCCTCGCCGTAGATGACCTCCGGGTAGCCGTTCCGGATCCGCCGGTGGTGGTCGATCTTGGCGAACCCCACGTCCTCGAAGGACAGGCTCTTGAGGCGGCCGAGGACGTCCTCGGTGGATACCTCGCCGCGCTTCAGGCTCTCGAGGAGGTGGCGCAGGTGTTCCGGGCTCATGCGGGCTCCAGCGGGCGGATGTCGGTGAGCACCTCGTTCATCGCGCCGGTCCGATAGCCCTGGAGGTCCAGCGCCACGTAAGCGTAGCCCGCCGCCTTCACGGCGTCCACGACGCGCCCGCGCAGGCCGTTCACCACCCGGTCGAACTCCTGGGGGCCGAGCTCGATGCGGGCCACGTCGCCGTGGTGGCGGACCCGGAGGACCCGGAGCCCCAGGTCCCGGAGGGCCTCCTCGGCGCGCCCGACCTGGGTCACCCGCTCCCGGGTGATGCGGGTCCCGTAGGGGAAACGGGAGGACAGGCAGGCGAAGGCGGGCTTGTCCCACGTGGGCAGGTCCATCCTGCGGGAGAGCTCGCGGATCTCGTCCGTGGTCAGCCCTGCCGCGTCGAGCGGGCTGTGGACCCCCAGCTCCCGGGCCGCCTGCCGACCGGGCCGGTAGTCGCCCCGGTCGTCCGCGTTGCTCCCGTCCACGACGTGTCCGAGCCCTTCGGCCTCGGCGACCTCGCGGAGCTTGGTGAAGAGCTCCTTCTTGCAGAAATAGCAGCGGTTCTTCGGGTTGTCCGCGAAGCCCGGGACGTCGAGCTCCTCGGAGACGATGATCCGGTGGCGCGCCCCCAGCGCCCGGGCGAGGTCCTCCGCCTCCCGCCGCTCCCGCTCCGGGTAGGTCTCCGAGGTGGCGGTCACGCCCATGGCCCGGTCGCCGAGAACCTCCCGCGCGACCGCGAGGAGGAAGGTGGAGTCCACGCCCCCGGAGAAGCCCACCACCACGCCGCCCAGTTCCCGGAGCAGGTCCACCAGCCGCTCCCGCTTCGACGCCAGCACCGTGTCCATGTCTTCTCTCCTTGCGCCCGCCGGCCGCGTCAGCCCGGCGACATCTCCATCCGCCGATACAGGGCGGGCCGGTAGCTCCTGAAGGTCCCCTGCCGCACGCATCCCCAGAACACGCCGGCCCCGTAGGCCAGCTGCTCCCCCAGGTAGTAGACCAGGAAGGCCGGGAACCCGAGGGCCGCCCGTTTCACCCGGTGATCCACCGCCGCCACGGCGACCCACACCGCCCCCAGGACCATGCCCCCGCGGGGCATCGCCGCGGCCACGAGCAGGAGGGGCCAAGCGTAGTACCGCAGCCCGTGGTACCCGAGATAGTACAGGAGGCTCGCCGACGCCCGGGCGCGGGCCTTCAGGGCCCCGAGGACGCCGACGGGGAGGCCGTGCCCCGCGAAGCGACGGCGCGCCCACAGAGCGTCGAGCGCCAGCACGACCGCCCCCGCCGCGATCCACCCGATCCCGCCTCCCGCCGCGCCCGCGCCGGCGAGGGCGAGGGCCGCCGCGAGGCCCGGCGGGACGGCCATCTTCTTGCTGCGCCGCGGGTGCAGCACCTGCAGGCTCGCCTCCGACGTGCCGTACTCGAAGCGACGGCGCAGGAACGCGCCGAAGCGGTTGCGGTGCTCGTGGTACACCCAGCCCCTCGGGAGGTACGCGATCCGCAGCCCCCGGTCCCGCAGCCTCCAGGTCAGGTCCACATCCTCGCCCACGTGCATCCCCTCCCGGAAGCCGCCGGCCTCCGAGAACGCCGACCGCCGGACGAGCAGGTTGCAGCTCGGCAGGTAGAAGGTGTCGTCCCCGTCGCGGCCTGTCAACTCCCTCCGCCCCAGCGACAGGCTCGACATGGCGGCCTCGTAGCGGTCGAGACGGGTGGCGCAGTTCATCCCCTCGACCCGCCCCCCGACGGCCGCGACCTCCGGGGCGTCGAAGGCGGGCACGAGCTCCTCGAGCCAGCCGGGGGAAGCGGTGCAGTCCGAGTCGAGAAACGCGAGCAGGTCTCCCCGCGCCTCCTGCGCGCCCCGGTTGCGGGCCGACGCGGGGCCGCGCCCCGCACCGCCGGACGGCACGACCCGCGCCCCGAGGCTTCGCGCGACCGAAGGGCTCTCATCGGTGGAACCGTCGTCCACCACGACCACCTCGAGCCGGTCCGCGGGATAGCGGACCCGGCCCAGCGAGAGCAGGCACCGGCGAAGCTCGTCCGCCCGGTCCTTGACCGGGACGACCACCGTCACCGACGGCCATGCTCGCTCCTGCGCCTCCGCCTCGGGCTCGCTCTCCAGATACCCCGCCCGCGCCAGGGCCGCCAGGGCCCGGGCCTCGGCGGGCGTCCGCGGCCGGAGGGATGCCGGCATCGAGACGAGCCGGAACAGGGTCTCGTTGACCCGCACGGCCCGGAGCGGCCGGTCGGCCACGAGGAAGAGGCCTCCCTCCGACTCCCGAGGGGTCACCCCGGCAGCGAGGCGGAAGCTCACGCATCCCCTCCCGGCACCAGGCCCTCACGGCTCAGGCTGCCGAAGAGCCGGTCCGCCACCTCCTCGGCCGTCCCGAAATGCATCACGCCGGACCGGGCCTTGATGCCCCCGGCGAGCAGCGCCGCCACCCGCTCGGGA
>CAZGRT010000090.1:0-4841 GCA_964528225.1 uncultured Thermodesulfobacteriota bacterium
AGGGGCAGCGCCCGGTCCTGCGTGGCGTGCCACGAGCGCAGCTTCTGCCTCGCGTGCCACCCCGGCGGCCTGTGACGACCGAGAACCTGCCAACCACGGGAGGAGAGACGATGAGACGAGTGTTCCTGCGCAACCTCTGGACCGGGGGGATGGGGGCGGCGGCGCTGGCGCTGCTGACCGCCCACCCGGGTCTCGCGGCCCACACCGGCGGCGACGTCGTCCTGCGCGACGTCGCGGGCAACCCGTTGTCCGTCGGGAGCACCGAGCCCTACAGCCCCCGCCAGACCTGCGGCGCGTGCCACGACTACGCCACGGTGACCAAGGGCTACCACTTCCAGCAGGGCTGGGACGAGCTGTACGACGGGGAGAGGAAGGCCGAGAAACCCTGGGTCCACGGCCCCGGGATGGCCGGAAAGTGGTGACCCCCCTCCAACAATAGCAGCCAGTTGGCTGCCAAGATCAACGAGAACGGGGACGGCAAGGGCGGCGACGAGATCGACGTGTCCACCTTCGACTGGGTGGGTGCCGGCATCCTCTACGTCGAGCAGACCGACACGGACGGCGACGGGACCGTCGAGAAGTACAAGACGCCCCCCTGCGGCCTGTGCCACCCGGGCGGAGGCCCGGCGGAGTACCCGCGGGACCCGGCCACGGGCCTCGCCTACGCCGAGGACGGGAGCCCGCTGGTGGGCGCCCGCTTTAACGACGCCGAGGCGGCCGCGCTCGCCGCGGCCTCGGCCGGCTCCTACCTCGACGGCGATTTCTACACCCGCGTCAACGGCGGGGGAGAGAGCCACTGGGCCGAGACCGGCGTGGCCGAGGCCGACTGCCTCATGTGCCACATGGACGGCTACAGCTTCCCCACGCGCTTCCGCCAGCTCACCTGGCGCAACTACCGTTGGGCGCCCACGGCGGCCGCGGGTCTCGGCACCGTGACCGGCCGGGTCCTGCAGTTCGCGGACAACACCGGGAACTTCATGGCCGGCACCTGGACCGGGGTGGCTCCCACCGTAGCGTACACCCTCGGCGCCAAGGTCCTCGACGTGGACGGCGTCCTCAACCTGGCGGGCGCGGTCCTCGCCAAGCGCCCCGACCAGACCGGCTCCAAGATCTACTGCCTGTTCTGCCACGAGGGCTCGGACACCAAGAAGCGGGGCTTCGAGTGGAGCGCCGAGTACGACGTCCACGCGGGCAACCTGCACTGCCTCGACTGCCACGGGGTGTTCGAGAGCGAGGACCACGGGGTCTCGCGCCTGGAGCACCAGATCGGCAAGGGCTACGCGCGCCTCGGCAGCGTCCGGAACGACCTCGACGGCACCATGGCGCCGGGGAGCGCCCCGTGCCTGTCCTGCCACTTCCAGGGCGCCTCCGACGCCGCGAAGGCCGGGCACGCCGGAGCGTTCGGCGACGTGGGCTTCCACCTCGACAAGCTCTCCTGCGAGGGGTGCCACATCCGCAAGCTGGAGTGGAACCAGGGTTCGCTGATCGACATGTCGAGCGGCAAGCAGGTCTGGACGCTCTCCGACGGCACGACCCCGACCTGGGCTGACGAGTTCCAGAAGCCCGGCGCCTTCGCGCCCTTCCTCAAGATGTACGACCAGGACGGGGCCGCGGGGCCGAAGCCGGCCAGGTACTTCCCCTTCGGCGCCAAGAGCTCCGCCTGGTTCGGCGCCGTCTATCCCAACGGGGAGATCCAGCCGATCTTCCTCCGCCACGTGTCCGCGGCGTACGGGGCGGTGTGGCCGAGCAACACCGGCCCCAAGGTGCCGGTCCTCACGGTGCCGGACGACCTGGCCGGCGTGGCCTTCGCCGACTCCACCCAGAAGCGCCCGAGCGTCTTCGCGGACGCCGACATCGTGCGGATGATCGAGGAGCTCCAGCGGGAGGCCAACGGGCACCCGGGCTTCGGCCGCGTGGTGTTCGTGACCGACGTGGTGAAGGGGATCGTGGGCGGGCAGCTCGTCGCGCTCGAGGAGTTCGCCGAGGCCGAGAGCTGCCACGACTTCTCCATCAACCACGACGTGTGGCGCGCGGACCCGGCCGGCGAGGGGTACGACCCCTCCCGGGCACCCCTGGGCGCGGGCGGCTGCACCGATTGCCACGCGCCGGGCAGCGCGCTCTACAACCCCCAGGTGCGCGAGGTCACCACCTACCTGAGCCGACGCACCGACAAGATCGACGGGGCGCTCCTGGCCGACCCCGATATCTCCGAGTCCATGGCGGCCTTCCGGGGGTACGACGACGACCAGGTCTCCCGTCTCCTCGACGGCACCCTGGCCGCGGACCCGGCCGACTGGCACTCCCTGTCGGTGAGCTACGCGCTCGACGGCGCCAACACCTGCGCCGGCTGCCACCCGGCAGCGGTCGCCGACTTCCGGGCGACGGTCCACTACGCGAGCCGCTCGGCCGTGGAGAACCCGAACTTCTTCTTCCCGGGCGGCGGCAAGCACGGCATGCTCGACCGCGCCTGCGCGCTCGTGGGCTCGAACATGCTCCTGAACATGCTCACCACGTCCTACGTGGGAGAGACCACCGCCGAGGAGCAGGGCGGTCAGCCGGCCCAGCAGTGCGGGTCGTGCCACGCCAACTACTACAACACCCTGCTGGAGGGGTTCGTGGCCATGCAGTCCGGCCCCGAGAACGCCCAGCGGGTGATGCTCTCCGGCGTCGACTGCCTCGTGTGCCACGCCGAGGAGTACGCGTTCGGCCTGCGCACCACCTACGAGCCCGACCCCACGGGGCTCAACGCCGGGTTCGGCACCATCGGCGGCGTGCCGCAGCGCATCCGCCAGGACCGCTCCGGCGAGGCGCTCGACTCCATCCGCGCCGTGCCCACCGACGACATGTGCCTGCGCTGCCACGAGCACGGGCGCACCGACTACAAGCGCGGCGAACTCCCCGAGCCCGAGTACGACATCCACTACAAGCTCGGCGTCTCCGGGGACAACCCCTGCCTGTTCTGCCACGAGGCCGCGAACCACAAGTTCGACCGCGGCATCATGGTCAACGGCGACATCTTCGCCAGCGACTACCCGGTGAACAGCGCCGAGAACAGCACGTCGTGCGCCTCGTGCCACACGAACCGTCCCCACGGGAGCGCGCGGCTCAACGACCACGTGGCCAAGATCTCCTGCGAGACCTGCCACATCACGCTCACCTCCGGGGCGGAGACCACCGTCTGGGCCGACGGGGGGTTCCTGGCCCTGGCCAAGGGCGCCGACAACCGACCGGTGAAGCTCTACACCAAGAAGGAGGCCGGCACGAACCTCGACAACGAGGCCCTGTGGGAGGCCTACAACCAGCGGCCGATCTACATGCCGTTCAGCGGTCTGACCTCGTTCTTGGCCCAGTCCATCCCGCTCACCAACTACAACCCGGCCATGGGCTCCGGCCGTGCCCCGGGCGAAGCCACCGCGGCGGCCATCCCCCCTCGCATCTGGCCCTTCAAGACCATCATCAACCCCCTGCCCTTCGACGGCCGCTTCTTCGGCATCGGCGGGGTGGACACCGACGCGGACAACGACGGCGTCAACGACTACTCCATGTTCGCCGGCATGCGGCTGTTCGCCGACCAGTACAAGGCCCTGGAGTTCATGGACGCCGACTTCGACTTCACTGCCTTCGCGGTGGACACCGTCACCGGCATGTTGGCCACCACAGTGGCGCCCACCGACCCGGACTATCCGAGCTACGCCGCCATGGCACAGATGGCCGCCTTCCCGATGATGCTCAGCTTCGACAAGTACACCTTCGGCTACAACTGGTACCAGGACCTGGGCGACCTGGACGCCGCCGGCAAGCTGGAGCAGTGGGACAACCGCCCCCTGGCGGTGCGCGACATGCGCAAGGCCGTGGAGGTGGGTATGGGCCGCTTCCTGGACATGATGGCCGGGATCGGCTTTACCCCGCCGCAAGGCATGACCCTGGACATGCTCAAGGGCATGTACTCGAAAGACGGTCTCAGTGCCGACCAGCTGGTGGTCATGGCCGCCCCGCCGGGCAGCGAGATGCAGTTCATGCTGCAGCAGATGAAGGCAGCCGGGCTGGCGGATGTCAGCGACACGCTGATCGAGAACTACCCGGCCTGGTCCAACGGGGTCACCCTGGGCGGGCACGGGGTCAGCAGGCGCGAAGCCCTGATCTGCGCCGACTGCCACAACGAGGACCCCGGGCTCAACGTGTTCGACCAGAAGGTCGAGGTGCCGAGCTACGGCGCCAACGGCATGCCGCTCATGCAGTGGGTGTTCTACGACCAGGCCCTGCTCGCCAAGGCCGAGGCCGGTGAGGCCGTGGCCGACGTGGAAACGGCGGGTTACGTGAAGACCGGTGAGCCCTTCGAGATGGGCGTCTCGTTCCGCACCGCCGGCCAGGAGGCAGCGGCGCTCGGCATCACCTACGGCCTAAACGGCGACTACCTGGCCATGCTGACCCCGGTGACCCACCTGGTGAGC
Source organism: uncultured Thermodesulfobacteriota bacterium (assembly GCA_964528225.1). GTDB lineage: Bacteria > Desulfobacterota > Deferrisomatia > Deferrisomatales > JACRMM01 > CAZGRT01. The sequence goes on from CAZGRT010000090.1 coordinate 4,452, forward strand.
AACTGGAAGGTGCTGGGCTACACCGACGAGCGCATCGCCGAACTCACCAACCGCACCGCGACAGGTGGCGACAGCAGCAGCCAGACCAGCGACGTCGGCACCGACGCCGCCGGCTCCTCCGAGTGTTTCGTCCAGGTCCTGGGCGGCAGCGGCGTGGGGATCGGGGGCTGGTTGGCGGGCCTGGCTGCGGCCCTCGCGGCGCTTGGGGTGAGCCGCCGGCCGTAACCATCGGCACCACGCGTAGCAGTACCCGAGAGGGGAGGGCCGGATGCCCTCCCCTCTCGTTTTTCGCTGGGCCGAACGACGAGCTCGCGCACTGTCTTTTGCCGCCCAGGACGCGGTCCGCGGGCGCAGGCCGGGGCCTGCCCCACCAAATGACTGAGGAGGCGC
>CAZGRT010000091.1:0-7677 GCA_964528225.1 uncultured Thermodesulfobacteriota bacterium
ACCCTGTGGGCCATCGTGGACGCCCCGGAGTGCGACCCGGTGTGCGGCATGAAGCGGGAACCCCGCTTCGCCCGCTACGAGCACGCGGGCCACGAGTTCTTCTTCTGCTCGGGAGACTGCCTGGCCTCCTTCCGGGCGGACCCGGCCGCGTTCGCGGACAAGGCCGTTCTCGAGGGGCGGTACGAACTGGCCCTGTACGACCGGGGGACCGACCGGCCCCTGGTCCGCATCCCCGTGAGCTTCGGGACAGAGGAAGGAGCGAGCCGTGAAGCGCACGCGCACTGAGCCGGGCTTCCTCGTCCGGAACCGCTACTGGATCCTCCTGGGTGCCGTGATCCTCCTCCTGCCCCCGCTGTCGCTGCTGCCCCAGCTCACCAAGGAGAGCAACTTCTGCGGCGCCTGGTGCCCGCGCATGTTCTTCGTGTGGCGGGAGGGGAGCACGATCTCGCAGTTCCTGCTGGGCTTCCTGCGGAACTACATGGGGGTCGCCCTGGTGCTCGGCATCCTGGGCACGACGCTCTTCCTCGGCCGGTGGTGGTGCAGCCACCTCTGCCCCATCGGCGGCACGATGGAGGCGGGCAGCCGGCTGGTCCCGTCCTGGCTGAAGATCGACTTCTCCCGCATCCCCGCTCCCTGGTTCCGCTACGGCTACCTGGCCGTGTACCTGGTCGCGCCGGCGATCGGCATCGGGGCGCTCACCTGCAACTACTGCCAGTTCGGCACCATCCCCCGCCTCTTCGGGGCGGCCTTCGTGCCCGCGGACCTCGACTACTTCCTCCGGGTGGGCGGCATCCTGAACCTGGCCCTGATCCTGGCCCTGGGAGTCTTCGCCAAGGGGGGCCGCGCCTACTGCAACGTGCTCTGCCCGGTGGGGGCGTTCGACGCGCTCGCCAACTGGGCCGGCGGGCGGTTCGGGCGGCGGGTGCGGGTGACCGGGGCCCGGTGCAACGGGTGCGGGAGTTGCGCCAAGGTGTGCCCGAACTGGGCCATCGAGGTGGGGAAGACCGCCCGGGTCGACCCCCTTTCGTGCACCCCGTGCCGCCTGTGCGAGGGCGCGTGCCCCGAGGAGGCGATCCGCTATGGCCGCGCTCCGTAAGGCATCGGGCGCGCTCGCCGGGGCCGCGGGCGCGGCCGCCGGGCTCGCGGCCCGTGCTCCCTGCTCGGCCGGCGCGTGCACCGCTTGCTTCGGATGCGCCGGGGCCGGGGCGGGGATGCTCGCGCTGCTGGTGTTCCAACGCCTCCGGGCCCGATCCGCCGTTGCGGCGGCGGGCGACGGCGGCCTCCCATCCACACCTTTCTCGAGGAGGAGTCGGACATGAAGCGATGGAGCGTCCCCGCGGTTCTCCTGGCAGCCCTCGCGGCGCCGGCGCCGGGTGGGGCCGAGACGAAGGACATCGGCGTCGTCTCGGTGACGGTGCCGGGGATGGAGCAGAAGATCGAGGACGTGCAGGCCACGGTGGAGGTGATCGACGAGAAGGTGATCGAGTCGACCTCGGGCCGGAGCATCGGCCAGTACCTGCAGCTCGGGACCGGGCTCTCGGTCAAGGACAGCGGCACCAACACCGAGGTCTTCATGCGCGGCTTCGACGCGGACCAGACCCTGATCCTGGTGGACGGTCTGCGGCGCACCGGGAAGTTCGGGAGCATGAGCCTCACGGGCATCGAAACCGCCGACGTGGAGCGCATCGAGGTCGTCCGGGGCTCGATGTCGGCCCTGTACGGGTCGGACGCCATGGGCGGCGTAGTGAACGTCGTGACGCGCAAAGGGGGCGGTGAGCCCTCCGCCACGGCATCGGTGCTCCTCGGCACTGCCGAGGCCGAGCAGCGGGAGACCGCGATCGTGCGGGCCGGGGTGGAGACCGGGCGAATCGGCCCCACGCGCCACCGCATCTCGGTGGAGACCATGTACCGGGATTCGTTCCGCTGGAACTCCAACCAGCCGGAGACCGACCTGAGCGAGAACGAGCGGCTGTACTCCTCCTATCACGGCACCCTGGACCTCGGTGCCGGCCACTGGTTACGCCTCGGGGGCGAGTTCTACCACCAGGACGACGCAGGCGTCGGGCTGGACCGCCTCGGCGCCCCCGCGGACAGCTCGGAGAAGGAGGACCGCTACCACGCCACCGGGAACTATCACCTGGAGCGCCCCAACTGGATCCTGGACTGGAACGCGGGCTTCGGGCGCAGCATGGCCACGAGCGAGCGGGGCGGGTCGATCCCGGAGGACACGGACTACAAGCAGCGCGAGACCAACGCCTACCTGACGCTTCTCCCCTTCCGGGCCCACACCCTCACCCTCGGGGCCGGCGCCCGCAAGGAGGACATCGACCTGACCACGTTCACGGACGGCCAGGACCGCACCGTGTACGACGTGCTGGCGCAGGACCAGTGGAAGGTCACCGACACCGTGACGCTGGTCGCCGGCGTGCGCTACGACGACTACTCGGACTTCGGCGACACGGTGAACCCCCGGGCGACGCTCTCCTGGAGCCCCGGGCAGTGGCACTTCCGGGCCGGCGCCGGCACCGCCTTCAAGGCGCCGCGGTTCACCCAGCTCTACGGCACGTTCCGGCGAGGGATCTACGACATCCGGGGCAACGAGGACCTGGACGAGGAAACCTCCTGGTCCCTCGAGGCCGCCGCCGGCTTCCGCAGCGAGCGGTTCTCCGCGGAAGCCGTCTACCACTACTCGGAGCTCGATGACCTCATCGTCTCCGAGGAGGTGAGCCGGACCATCGGCCCCGGGGGACGGCCGACCAACATCGTGGTCTCCTGGGCCAACGTGAACAAGGCGACGATCCAGGGCGCGGAGCTTTCGGTGAACGCGGTGCCGGTGAGCTTCTGGGACTTCGGCGGGTCCTTCGACTACCTGGACGCGACCGACGACGAGGACTGGAGCCGCCTGCTCAACCGGCCCCGCTGGCAGCTCAAGCTGCTCAACGCGTTCCACTACGAGCGCTCGACCCTCTACGCCAACGCGCGCTTCGTGTGGGACTACTTCGGCACGGACTTCGAATCGGTCGACCGGAAGGACAAGACCTCGGACCACTACGTCGTCGACGTGAAGTTCACCCAGGGGCTCTTCGAGGGTCACGAGCTCTCCCTGGGAGTGGACAACGTGGCGGACCAGGAGACCCCGAGCACCATGGGGATCTTCGGCTCCGCGGACGACCCCGGCGCCCGCTTCTACTACGTCGGGTACGCCCTCCGGATCTGAGCGCTCCCCCTCCCACGACGGCCGAAGCCCCCGGCACCGAGCCGGGGGCTTCGTCCGTTCCCCATGGGCGCTCGCGAAATCGCACTCAGCGGCTGACCCACCACTCGCCGACGACGACGTCGCGGAGCAAGGCCAGGTAGTGGTTCTGCACGGCGGCCTCCATGCAGGGGGCCAGGGTCGCCGCGACGCTGAGCGGCACGGCCTGGATGTCGTCGCGCTGCGCGCTGCCGGTGACGACCTGCTCCCACAGGACCTTCCCGCCGGCATCCTTCACCGTCCAGCGCGCCCGGACCTCGCAGGAGGCCTTGACGCCGCCGCCGGTCGCTACCCGCACGTCGAGGATCTCGGGCCTCACGGTGGCCTGTACCTCGCCCTGCGCGGTCTCCCCGCCCGAGACTCCGACCACGCCTTCGAAGGCCTGGGGCAGCGCCCGCCGGGCGTTCTCCACCATGGCCGGCCCGAGATGGACCTCGGCGCTGCGAGGCCCGTACTTCACCGTCTGGGTGTAGTCCTGGAACTCGGGGGGCAGCAGGAGGCCGACCGTCAGGGGGACCTTGCGCACGGCCCTGTAGCGGGCCGTCTGCTCCGAGCCGGCCGGAACCGCCACGAGGCTCGTTCCGCAAGCGGAGACCGTGAGCGCGGCGACGAGGAGGAGTGCGAAGCAGCGGCCGGGAGCCATGGGGACCTCCTGGGAAGGCGTTGTCGACAGCGGTCCGTCAAGATAGCAGCCGCGAAGCCGCCGGCAAAGATGCGACCCCGGGAACTTCGCTTCACCCCGACCTGCCGCTCAGGCCTCCAAGTCCACCCCCGCCCTCTCGGCGGCACGTCGAAGGGCACCGTCGAACGTCGCCAAGGGGAGCGCGCGTCGAATCGCGAGGTCCAGGTACCAACCGTCGTACGCGGTGAGCCCGTGCTCACGAGCCACCGCTCGTGTAAGGCGCATCGTGGCCGCATCAGTCGGCTCGATGGTGATGGGCAGCCGGCCCAGGACATCGACGGCCCGCTCCGCATCCGCCGACGTGATCCTGCCCCGCCGCTCCGCCACGACCAGGATGTTGGCCATCTCCACGGCCCACAGCCCGGGAACGACCCCTCCCCGCGCCACGACCTCCCCGAGCACGCGATCCGCCGCTGCGCTGTTCTCGTCGCGCAGACACCAGGCCGCGGTGACCGAGCAGTCCACGACCAGCCCCTTCATCGGCGCCGGCCTTCGTCCCTGAGGTCGGCGATGGATTCCGGCCCCGCACGGGTGCGGGCCCGGACGGCAGAGAGTTCGGCGACGAGCGCAGCGGCATCTGCGCTTCGGCCTTCCTCGGGAGGAACCAGCACGGCGACGGGCTTCCCTCGACGGGTGATCGTCACGCGCTCACCGCGCTGTACGGCTGCGAGCAACTGCGACAGGTGCGTCTTCGCCTCGAACGCTCCCACCTGCATGGCCATGAGACCTCCGAACAGACCAAATCAACAGACCTGTTCATAATCTACCCGCCGTGCGGTCCCCCGTCAACGGGCGTCCCACCCCAGGGGCAAGGCCTGGGCCCGCGTCAGGCCTGCGGAACCGTGAGGAGGCGGAACCCGGGGCGGCGGCAAACGCTCTCCGCAACGGGAAAGGGGGGAAGAGGCCGGGCCTCTTCCCCCTTCGAAATCGGTGGTACCGAGGGGCGCCGTCCTACTTCCGCTCGTCGATCACCCGCTTGGCCTTGCCCTCGCTGCGGGCGATTGTGCCCAGGGGGACGACCTCGACGGGGGCGTTGATGCCGACGACGTCATGGATCCGGCCGGAGACCCGCTTGGCCAGCGCGGCCAGCGCCTCCTTGCCCTGGGAGTACACCTCGGGCTTGGCCTCGAGTTCCACCTTGATCGAGTCCAGGTAGCCCTTCTTGAACACCCGGATCTGGTAGATGGGCTCCACCTCCGGGAAGTTCATGATGACCGCCTCGATCTGGCTCGGGAAGACGTTGACCCCGGAGATGATGAGCATGTCGTCCGAGCGCCCGAGGATCTTCTCCATGGTGACGAGCGTGCGCCCGCACTCGCACGCCTCGCGGTGGAGGCTCGTGATGTCGCGGGTGCGGTAGCGAAGAAGCGGCATCGCACGGCGCTGCAGGGCCGTGAAGATGAGCTCCCCCTTGCTCCCGAGCGGCAGGGGCTCGAGGGTCGAGGGGTCGACGATCTCCGGGTAGCAGTGGTCCTCGTTGAGGTGCAGCCGACGGGCCTCGCAGGAGAACCCCACACCCGGCCCCATCATCTCGGTGAGCCCGTAGGCCTCGTGGGCGGTGATTCCCATGCGCGCCTCGATCTCGTCGCGCATCTTCACGGTCCACGGTTCGGCGCCGAAGGATCCCACGCGCACCGGGAGGGCCCGCAGGTCCACGCCCATCTGGTCGGCCTTCTCCGCGATGGTGAGCGCGTAGGTCGGGGTGGAGAAGAGGACCGTGCTCCCGAAGTCCTTCATCAGCATGATCTGGCGTTCCGTGAGCCCCGAGCCGGTGGGCAGGAGGCACGCGCCGATCTTCTGGACCCCGAGGTAGAAGCCGAGCCCGCCGGTGAAGAGCCCCATGCCGTAGGCGTTCTGGCAGATGTCGTCGGAGCGCACCCCCTGGGCGAAAAGCGTCCGGGCCATGCACTCGGCCCACTGGTCGAGGTCCTCGGCCGTGTAGGGGCCGGTGATGGGCTTGCCGGTGGTCCCCGACGAGGCGTGGATGCGCACCAGGTCCTTCATCGGCACGGCGCACAGCCCGAAGGGGTAGTTGTCGCGCAGGTCGGTCTTGACCGTGAAGGGGAGCCGGGGCAGGTCGCGCAGCGACCGGATGTCGTCGGGCTTCACCCCGGCCTCGTCCAACTTGCGCTTGGAGAACGGGACCCGCTCGTAGAGCCACCGGACGGTCTCCCGGAGCTTGCGACCCTGGAACTCCTCCATCTCCTCCAGGGACATCGTCTCGAACTTCTGGTCCCAGTACTTCATGGCGCACTCCTCCCGGAAGGGGTTCACGGAACGGCATACGGAAAGCAAGGATCGTACCAGGGCAAAACGCGGTTTCGCAACGCGGCCGTGGGCTCCCGGCCGGGGCGCAAGGTGAAAACTCCCCTCGACACTGCGAAGATTTCATCGAACGAGCACCGGGTCGGCGGACGCTCCGACTCTGCTATACTCGCCCCCGCCTGGTCCGCCCGACACCCGTTCCCGCGGCGCCGCTCGTCATGGAACAGCAACTCGCCGGAAACCTGTGGCTGAGCCTGGAGGAGGTCCTGGAGAAGGGCGCACAGCCCTTCCCCCGCTACGCGGCTGCCTACCCCCAGGCCCGCCCGGCCGGGCGGGTGGCGTTGCTGCTGGCGGGACTGAGCCTCGGCGAGGAGTTGGAGGACCGGCTGCGGGAACTGCTCACCGAGCGGGAGTCCGCCGAGAAGCAGGCCGCGCTCTTGGGCCTCGGTGAGATGGGCAATCCCCTGGCCGAGGGCTACCTGGCCCGCATCATGCGGGAGCGGCCCTCGGAGAGGGCCACCGTGGCCGCGGTGCGCGGCCTGGGCCGCATCCGCGGGGCCAGGTCGCTGCCCCTGGTGGTGCAGGCCCTGGGCAACACAGCCACCTTCGCGGCGGCCTGCGAGGCGCTGGCCGCCTTCGGGGGGGTGGAGGCCACGGAGGCGCTCCTCGCCAGGGCCGACGACCCCCGCGCCCTGGCGGCCCTGGCCGACCTGGGCGCGCCCCAGGCCCGGGACCGCTTCCTCGCGGGCCTCGCGGAGGCCGGGGAAGCCGCGCCGGCGGCCGCCCGGGGGCTCGGCGCCCTCGCCGAGCCGTCCCTGGGCGCCGCCCTGCTCCCCCACCTGGCGTCGGAGGAGCCGGAACTGCGGCGCGCAGCCTTCGAGGCCTACGGCCGCCTCGGGGCCCCGGACGGAACCGAACCGCTGCTCGCGGCCGCGAAGGACCGGTTCGAGGATTGGATGATCTCGCCCCTGGGGCGCCTCGACGACGGGGCCGTCCACGAGTTCCTCCTCGCGACCCTCGAGCCCGTGCGACCCCGGGGGCTCCTGCGGTGGCTGCGCCCGGCGAGGCCGCCCACGGCCGAACGGCAACGCGCGGTGTGCGGCGCGTTGCGGGCGGCGTCGGCCCCTTCGGTGGTCGATGCCCTGGCCGCCCGCCTCGACGGGACGGAAGATCCGCTCGCCCTGCGGGAGATCCTCGCCAACCAGGGCCTGCGCTCCGACCCCCGCCAGCGGTCGGCGCTCCGCTCCGTGTGGGGACGGAGCGAGTTGCTCCCCCGGCACCTGGCGCTCCAGGCGCTGCGGGAGAACCCCGACGCCGAGTTCCTGTGCGACGCCCTGGCGCTGCTGGGCCGGGAGGGCTTCCTGCCCTTCGAGGGAGCGCCCGCCGGCACCGACCGGGATCGGATGCTCCAGAGCTACGGGGGGGACAACAACCCTTGCATCCTGGTGGACGGATTCCTGGACTCGGGCCTCGTGGC
>CAZGRT010000092.1:0-5800 GCA_964528225.1 uncultured Thermodesulfobacteriota bacterium
TAGCATCCAGCCCGCTTTTCCCCTCGTCAACAGGGCTTCCCGACGTTCACCCCACTCCAGGGTCGATGATGCAGCCAGCCGCCCAACGGCGAATCGTTCTCGGCACGGCCGGGCACATCGACCACGGCAAGTCTTCGCTGGTCCGTGCCCTGACGGGTACCGACCCCGACCGCCTCAAGGAGGAGAAGGAGCGGGGAATCACCATCGAGCTGGGGTTCGCCCACCTGACGCTCCCGAGCGGCATCGACCTCTCCATCGTCGATGTTCCTGGCCACGAGCGCTTCGTGAAGAACATGGTGGCCGGCGCAACGGGCATCGACCTGGTGCTGCTGGTGGTGGCCGCCGACGAGGGGGTGATGCCCCAGACCCGTGAGCACCTCGACATCTGCTCCCTGCTTCGGGTCAAGGCGGGACTGGTCGCCCTCACCAAGGCCGACCTCGTGGAGGAGGACCTCCTGGAACTGGCCCGGGAGGACGTCGCCCTGCTCCTCCAGGGAACCTTCCTCGAGGGCGCACCGATCGTCCCGGTGTCCTCGGTGACCCGGGCGGGTCTCGACGACCTGACCGCCTGCCTCGACGAACTGGCCGGGGCGGTCCCGCAGCGGGGGACCCGGGGGCTGTTCCGCCTTCCCGTGGACCGGGTGTTCACGATGAAGGGCTTCGGGACCGTGACGACGGGGACCCTGATCTCCGGAGGCGTTCGAAAGGACGACGAGGTCGAGATCCTTCCCGCCGGGAAGCGGGCCAAGGTGAGGGGTATCCAGGTTCACGGGGAGGCCGTGGACCGGGCCTCCGCGGGGCAGCGGGCCGCCCTGAACCTGAGCGGCGTCGAGGTCGCGGAGGTGGCGCGGGGCGACACGGTGACCCACGTCGGCACGCTGACGCCGTCCCACATGATCGACGCCCGCCTCGACCTGCTGGCCTCGGCACCCGGCCCCGTCGCAGACCGGGAACGCCTACGCCTCCACGTGGGCACCCAGGAGGTGCCGGTGATCGTGGCCCTTCTCGACCGCGAGTCCCTGGAGCCGGGAGAGACGGCGTACGTGCAGCTGCGCTCGCGCCGGCGCATCGTGGCCTGCCCCGGGGACCGCTTCGTGCTGCGTCGCTTCTCGCCGGCCGTGACCGTGGGGGGAGGGACCGTTCTCGAACACTCCCCCCCGCGCCACAAGGGCCGCCGTCCGGAGGTGCTCCACCGCCTGGAGGTCCTCGACGGCGCCTCGCCCGAGGAGCGCCTTGCCGGTTTCCTGGAGGGCCGGGCTTCGGCCGGGATGGACCCGCTGGAGGCGCAGGCCGCCCTGGGGGTCTCCCTCGAAGAGGCGAGAAACCTCCTGCAAGCCCTGGTGAGATCCGGGGCCGCGGTCGTGACCGACCGCAAGAGCCAGCGCCATCACCACGTCCAGGCCGTGCAGGAACTGGAGGCGCGCGCGCTCGATCAACTCGAGCGCTTCCACGGGGAGAACCCCCTCAAGAGAGGCCTGGGCGTGGAGGAGTTGCGAACGAAGTTCCCCCGCCACGTTCCCGCGCGGCTCGTCGAGAGCGTGCTGGGACGACTTGCGGACGCCGGGCGCGTCGTTGTAGAGGGGGAGGTGGTGCGGAGCAGCGAGTTCACCCTGCGCCTCAACGCGGATGACGAGTCCCTGCGCCGGAGGATCCTGGAGATGCTCGAGGCGCGGGGGTACGAGGCCCCGACGCTGGACGATGCGGCGAGCGCCCTGGGCGAGGAACCCCGCGCCCTGCGCCCGGTGCTCGAGTACCTCGTGGGTCAGGGGCTGCTCCTGCGCACCACGGAAGGCTTCTTCTTCGAGACGCGGCGCCTGGAGGAGTTGGCGGCCCGGGTGGTGGCGCTGCTGCGATCCAAGGGGGAGATGGGGGTCGCCGACCTCAAGGAGCTCACCGGCACCACGCGCAAGTACTCGGTGCCGCTCCTCGAGTATCTGGACTCCCAGAAGGTGACCATGCGCCGCGGGGACGTGCGCGTCCTCGGACCCCGGGGGAAGGGCTGATGGGAGCGATCTCCTGGCCCGCGCTGACCTACCGCGCGGGCCGACTCGAGCCGACCGACGTGCGGGTGGTTGAGGAAGTGCCGCTGACCCTCGTCGTCAACGGCCGCCAGTTGGTGACCCTGCTGACGCTGGGGGACCACCCCCTCGAACTGGCCGTCGGTTTCCTCCGTTCCGAGGGGTTGCTCCGGGGGCGCGGCGACCTCGTCGAGTGGCGGGAGGAACCCGGCACCGTGCATCTGCGCATCGAAGGGCTCGGCACGGCGATGGAGCGCCTCTTCGAAACCAGGACCGTCACGACGGGCTGCGGCAAGGGGACCACCTTCTACCGCACGCTGGATGCGCTGCAGTGCCGGCCCAACGAGAGCCGCACGCACTTCGACGCCGGCACCGTGCTGCGCAGGATGGGGGAGCTCCAGCGGCGCTCCGACCTGTACCGGGAGACGGGGGGCACCCACAACTCGAGCCTGGCGGACGGGGAGAATACCCTCTGCTTCCGCACGGACATCGGCCGCCACAACGCGGTGGACATGCTGGGGGGCTGGGCGCTGCTCGCCGACGTCGTCCTGGATCGGACCCTCCTGCTCACGACCGGCAGGATCTCCTCGGAGATCCTGGTGAAGGCGGTCCGCATGGGGGTACCGGCGGTGGTCTCGCGGTCGGCGCCGACGGCCCTGGCCCTCGAACTGGCGCGCGACCTCGGCATAACGGTGGTGGGGTATGCGCGCGGCACCAAGTTCAACGTCTACACTCATCCGGAGCGGATCGAAGCCGCTGGAACGCCCTCGGATGACCCGGGAGGAACCGATGAATAAGAAGACGACCGCCCGCTTTCGAGAGCGGCTCCTGTCGCTGCGGGAGAACTTGGCCGGCGAGGTGCTGGCCCTGAAGGAAGAGGGGTTCTCCCTGGGGAACGACGGCATCCAGGACATCGGGGACGACGCCGCCAACACGTACGCCCGTCAGGTTCTCCTCGGCTTGAGCGAGCGGGACCGGGAGGTGCTCCGCCAGATCGACGATGCGCTCGAGCGCATCGACCAGGGCGCCTTCGGCGAGTGCGAGGAGTGCGGCGAAGACATCGGCACGGCCCGGCTCGAGGTGCTGCCGTACACGACGCTCTGTGTCGAGTGCAAAGCGAACCAGGAACTGGGGCGCCGGTAGCCGACGACGCAGGAGAAAGGGAGGCCACCGTGTTCGGGAAGAGAGCCGCCGTCGCGCTCGTCATCGCACTGCTGGCGTTCGGATACGTGTTCACCATGAACCCGTCCGCGGTGCAGTTCCGTCTGTACCCGGGCGCCCAGGTCCAGACCAGCCTGGCTCTCGTGCTCTTCCTCTTCTTCCTGGGCGGGTTCGCCCTGGCCCTCTTCACCACGGCGTTTCGCGAGGCCTGGCGCTCCTTCGGCTTCTGGAGACACCGCCGGGCGGATGCCCGGAGGGACAAGGCCAGGGCCCTGGTGGCCGAGGGGCGGGGACAGGCTCTCGTCGGCCGCACCCGCACCGCCCGGCGCCTGCTCACCCGGGCCTACCGGAAATCCCCGGAGACCCTGACCGCGCTCGAAGCAGCCCGGGGCGAACTGGAAGACGGCCGCCCGGAACTGGCGGAGCGGCGGCTCAAGCGATTGCTCGAAGACGCGCCCGGGAGCTTCGAGGTCCTCTCGCAACTGGGAGAGATCTACCGCCGAAGGGGGGATTTCGAGGGCCAGGTCGCGACCATGACGCGCTGGCTCGAGAACGAGCCGGGTCACCTGCCCACCCTTCGTGCCCTTCGGGACCTGTACGTCGGCCGGGGCAACTGGTCGGAGGCGGTACGGGTGCAGGAGCGCGTCCTGGGCCGCTGTGAGAGCCGGAAGGAGCGCGCCGAGGAGCGCCGACGACTCAGCGAGCTCCGCTGGCGCCACGCCGAGGCGGTTCCGGGGGAGGCGGGCACAGCCCTTCTCGAGAAGCTGCTCGAGGACGACGACCGCTTCGCCGCCGCCTACGGATCCCTGGGGGAGCGACGGCTCGCAGCGGGCGACGACGCGGCCGCTGTCCGGTGGTGGACGCGGGGGTACGAGACCACCGGACAGGTGGGGCTCCTGCTGCGGGCCGAAGAGGTCCAGGTGGAGCACGGCCGGACCGAAGAGGCCCTGAAACTGTACCGGCGCCTGGCCAAGAAGGGACCTGCCGCTTCGCTGCTGCGCGTCCGGCTCCTCCTGGACCTGGAGCGCTCCCAGGAAGCCCTGGAGACCCTGGAGGCGGACCGCGGACTCGCGCGATCGTCCAGGGCCGGGCGCGCTCTGACCGGGGAGTGCCTGTTCCGGCTCCGTTCCTACGACGAGGCGTCCAAGGCATTCCGCCGCGCCCTGTTCGGGGCCGACGGGGAGCTCTCGCTGGCTTTCTCCTGCGGGCAATGCGGGCGCTCGGCGCGGCGCTGGACGGCGGCGTGCCCCCACTGCGGGGCGTGCGAGAGCCTGGAGCTGGACCTCGGGGCTCTGCCGCCCGACGCCCTGCCTGCGGCCAAGGCCTGACCCCGCGCCGCACGGGCCCGGGAGGGGGGTGCGTTGCATCTCTCGGACCTGCTCGCCGCCTTCGCCGATGTGCTCCTCCCGCCGGTCTGCCCCCTGTGCCGCAGGGGCCCTCCCCGCGGGGAGCGTGTACCCTTGTGCGACTCGTGCTGGAGGAACTTCGAGCCCCTGCGGGAACCCTTCTGCCCCCGGTGCTCCCTTCCCTTTCCGGGCACGGGGCCGAGCCACGATTGTCCCCGCTGCCGAAGACGCCCGCCGCCCTTCGCTCGAGCCCGCGCGTGGGGACCCTACGACGGGGGGTTGCTCGACGCCTTGCAGCGCCTCAAGTACCGGCGCGACCTCGCGCTCCGCAGCTCCCTCGAGCGCCTCGCCGTGGACGCCTTCGAGCGATTCTGGGGAGACGACCGGGACTTCTCGGCGGTCGTGTGTGTACCGGCGGACCCGCGGACCCTGCGCCGACGCGGCTTCGACCTGCCCGCCCTCCTCTCGCGCGCCGTGGCCCGGAGCGCCGGGGTTCCCTGGAGCCCGGCCGCGCTCGTGCGCCGGCCGGACGGGGTCGAACTGGTGGGCCTCGACGCCGGCGAGCGCTGGAGAGCCGCCCACCGCGCCTATGGTTTCCGTGGGCGGCTGAACGGCCGGGTGCTCCTGGTCGACGACGTCCTCACGACCACGGCCACGGCCCGGGCCTGCGCCCGGGCCTGCCGGCGGGCGGGCGCCCGATCGGTGGACGTGCTGGCGCTCGCCCGAACCCCCCTGGGCCGCACCGCCTGAACGCGCTGCGCGGTGGATCGGGGAGGGCCCTTGTGATAGAAGGGGGTTCACTCCTCTCGTTCGACCCTCCGTTCGAAACCAGCAGGGAGAAGCGATGGAATCTCGATCGAGAACCGTCATCGTCGCCTGGCGGCGCTCCGACGCGGACGGCTGGAACCGCGTCGAGGTGTCGCGCCGAACCCTCCAGGTCCTCGGCGGGCTCCTCCTGGGGACCATGTTCCTGTGCCTCGTCCTCGGAGCCGTGGCCTTCCACCTCCAGACCAAGAACGCGGACCTGCACGCCGTGGCCCGCGAGCGCGACGAACTGGCGAGCCGCCTCGCGGCCGCAGAGACCGAGATCGCGGAAGCGCTTGCCACCATCAGCCAACTGCGCACCGAGGAGGCCAAGATCCGGGCATGGTTGGGGATGGACGGAACCGCGGAGGAAGACCCGCCACCGCCGGGCGGCCGGGGTAGCCTGGGAGACGTCGATCTGGAACTGGTCAACCCGCGGGATCTGGAAGAAGCCAGCCACCCTCCGGCACC
>CAZGRT010000093.1:0-4344 GCA_964528225.1 uncultured Thermodesulfobacteriota bacterium
AGGAGGTGGCGAAACAGGATGCGGGCGTCCCCGGCGCCCTGCACCCGGGCCGCCACGACGAAGTCCCGGCCCTTGAGGGAGAGCATCTCGGCCCGCACCATGCCACAGACACCCATCCAGCCGGTCAACCCGATGATGACCATGATGATCCAGATGCTCGGTTTGAGGAACGCGATGGCCGAGAGGATCAGGAAGAAGGTCGGCATGGCCTGGAACAGGTCCACGAGGCGCATCACGGCCGCGTCCCGGAGGCCCCCGTAGTACCCGGCGAGGGCGCCGAGCACCGTCCCCACCTAGACCGAGATGCCGACGGCCACGAACCCCACGAGCAGGCTCACCGGGGCCCCGTACAGGAGGCGGGAGAGCACGTCCCGGCCGAGTTCGTCGGTGCCCAACCAGTGGTCGGGGCCCGGCGGCGAGAGGATCCGGGCGACGTTGACCTCCGCCGGGTCGTAGGGGGCGAGCCAGGGGTGGAGCACGGAGACCACCGCGAGGGTCGCCACCAACGCGAGTCCTGCGAGCGCCTGGCCGTTTCCCCTCAGCCGCCGCCACAGAAGCCCCCAGGGGCCGAGCCCGACAGCCTCCCTCACCGCCGACGCAGCGCCTCCTGGAGGTCCTGCGCCGAGATGACGCCCTTTTCCTCGAGCAACCGCACCAGGGCCCGCACCAACTCGGAGACGTCCACCCCGTCCAGTTCTCCGACTCTCTTCTCGTCGCCCTGCTGCAGGATGATCATCTCGTCTTCGTCCCACTCCTCAGCCGCCGCCCACACGGCCTTGGAGGGCTCCCGCAGGGATCGATTCCGGTAGTAGTGGTCGATGGCCCGCGTAATGGAGGACTCGGTCGCCACCACGGGCTTCACCGTGAACCCGGTCTGGAACTGGATCTCGGTGACGGCATCGAGGTTCGTGGGATCGGACATGGCCAGCACCACGATCTTCTTGCCGAGCTCCTCCTTGTACGCCACGGGCATGACGTTGTACTTGTCGGCGGTCCGCACGTCGATGGCCTTCTTCGCCTCGGGTGACACCGCGACCTTCTGGAAGTCCACGCTGGGGAGCCGCAGTTGGGCCGACAGGCTCCGGAGGATCGACTCCTCGGTCAGAAACCCCATCCGGACCAGGGTGGAGCCCAGCTTCCCCCCCCACGTCCGCTGGCTGTTGAGCGCGGCCGCGAGCTGGGTCTCGTTGATCAGCCCGGCGTCGATCAGGACCTCACCCAACCGCTTCCTTCGCGTCATCGCCTTCCTCCGTGGCTTCCGTCAGGTCCGTCCGTGCCGGATCCGCGGGTCCACCGCGGCGTAGGCGAGGTCGGCCGACAGGTTTCCGAGCAGCGTGAGCGCGCTCCCCATGAGGAGGACTCCCTGGATGACCGGGTAGTCCCGCGCCATGACGCTCTGGTAGAAGAGCTGGCCCATCCCCGGGATCGCGAAGACCGTCTCGAAGATCACGCTCCCCCCGATCAGGGCCGGCACCCAGAACCCGAGGAGCGTGATCACCGGCAACAGGCTGTTGCGCAGCGCGTGGACCCAGACCACCTTGCCCTCCCGCAGGCCCCGGGCCCGGGCGGCCGTGATGTAGTCCTGCCTGACCACCTCGAGCATGCTCCCGCGCATGTAACGGCTCATCCCCGCGAGGCCGCCCAGGGCAGCCACCGCCACCGGCATGGCCAGGTGATGGGCCCGATCGCATATCTTACCGAGGGGGGAAAGACCTGGGTACTGCATCGACTGGAGCCCCGAGATCGGGAACCACCCCAGGTCCACGCCGAGCCACTTCATGAGGAGAAGCGCGAGCCAGAAGCCCGGCACGGAAAAGGCCGCGAACACGAGGACCGTGGCCGTCCGATCCATCCGTGAGCCCCTCCGAACCGCCGAGACCACCCCGAGGGGAATCGCGCACAGGAGGATCACGCCGAGGGTCAGGAGGCTCAGGAGAAGGGTCACCGGAAGGCGCTCCGCGATCTTGTCCCACACCGGCCTGCGGTCGGGGCTGAAGCTCGTGCCCAGGTCGAGCCTGGCGACCTTTCCCAGCCACGCCACGTACTGGACCGGCAGGGGTTTGTCGAGCCCGTAGTACGCCTCGAAGCGATCTCGGAACTCGGTGCCGGCCCGGGGGTTGAACTCGGTGTACAGGTCCGTGGGCGAACCGGGTGCCAGGTGCATGAGTCCGAACGACACGACCGTGATTCCCAGGAGCATGGGTACCAGGAACGCGAGGCGGCGGCCCAGGTATCCCAGCATCTCACGGCACCTCGGCGTAGCGCTGCTGGCCCGACGGCACGAACCAGCGCTCCCGGTCGTAGTCCAGGCCGGCCGGTGCGGGCTCCACGCCCCTCACCCGGGCGCTCAGGGCGACCAGCGCCTCGGGAAAGTACAGGAACGTGTAAGGCTGTTCCTCGGCCAGGATCTCCTGCACCCGCACGTAGAGCCGGCGGCGCTCCGCCCGGTCGAAGGTCCGGCGGGCGCTGACCAGGAGATCGTCGACCTGGGCGCTCGCGTACCCCGTGTGGTTCAGCCCGCCCGGCGCCGCCCGGGAGGAGTGCCACACATCGTAGAGGTCCGGGTCGGGGACCACGGTCCAGCCGAGGAGAACGGCGTCGAAGTTCCCCGGCCGGACGAAGTCGTTGACGAACGCCGCCCACTCCAGGATGCGGATCTCCATCTCGATCCCCACCGCCTTGAGGCGCTGCTGGATGATCTCCGCCGCGCGCTTGCGCTGGTCGTTTCCCTGGTTGGTGAGCACGGTGAAGCGGAAGGGCTTCCCGTCGCGGTCGAGGACCCCGTCGCCGTCCCGGTCGGCCCAACCCGCTTCGGCCAGGAGTTCCGCCGCCCGGGCGGGGTCGTGGGGATATCGGGGCACGTCGGGGGTATGCGCCCAGGTCCCCGGCTTGTACGGCCCCTCCGCGGGAACCCCGAGGCCGAGGAGCACGCCCCGGACGATCTCCTCCTTGTCGATGGCGTGGGTCAGGGCGCGCCGCACCCGAACGTCCTGGAACAGCGGCCGCCGCAGGTTGTAGCCCAGGTACGTGTAGGCGTTGGCCAGGTGGGAGTACCGGCGGTACCGCTTCGCGAACGCGGCCGTGTCCGTCTGGCGCGTCCATTGGAGGGGCTTGAGGCTCATCCGGTCGACGTTGCCGGCGAGGAGCTCGTTGAACTGCACCGCCTGGTCCGGGATGACCCGCCAGACGTATCCCCCCAGATACGGGAGCGCGGCTCCCGTGGCTTCGTCGGTCCGAAAATACGCCGGGCTCCG
This sequence comes from uncultured Thermodesulfobacteriota bacterium, assembly GCA_964528225.1. Lineage (GTDB taxonomy): Bacteria > Desulfobacterota > Deferrisomatia > Deferrisomatales > JACRMM01 > CAZGRT01. Next base: position 3,255 of record CAZGRT010000093.1, read on the forward strand.
CTCCAAGGCGATCCGCTGGCCGGTGGACCAGTCCCGGAAACGGAAGGGACCGGTGCCCACGGGGCTGCGCCCCAGGGGGCTCGCGTTGATGTCCGAACCCTCCAGGAGGTGGCGCGGCAGGACGTGGGCGTCCCACGTGCCGAGCGCGGGGGAGAAGGGCTCCCGGTACGTGACCCGGAGGGTGTAGTCGTCGAGCACCTCGACGCTCTCCACGGGCTCGAAGTTCCCCCGGTAGGCCGTGAGGGTCGCCGGGTCCATGGTGACGTCCCAGGTGAAGCGCACGTCCCGGGCCGTGCACTCGACGCCGTCGTGGAAGCGCACCCCCCGGCGCAGCCGGAAGGTCAACTGGAGGCCGTCGGGGCTGACCTCCCACGACTCCGCCAGGTCCGCCACCAGGTTGTACTCCCCGTCGTAGCGGAGCAGGCCGTTGAACACCAGGTTGGAGACGGCGTGGGACGCGGCGTCGGTGGAGAGCAGGGAGAGGAGGTTGGACGCGTCGGCGATGCTGGCCTCGACGACCACGTCCCCGTGGGCGGGGCTCTCGGACCCAGACGACGTCGCCCCGGCCGGGGCGACGTCGTCCGGCTGCCGGGAACACGCGCCCTCGAACACGACGACGGCCAGCAGCAAGAGGACGTGGCTCGGTTTCACGCGCGCTCCCCGAACCCCGGTCGGAGGGGCCCTTCCGGTCCTGATAGCACCTCGGGAGCGCTCAAGTAAAGGGGACTCCGGGCTCGTAGGCAGCCGCCGGCACGGGTCTCGCGGACGGGGCGAAGGGAGGGATTCAGGACGGGTCCGCCGCGGGCCACGAGAGCATGCGGCGGAGGAAGCCCGCGGCGATCTCGCCGACCTCCCCCTCCCGACCCGTGAGGAAGTGATCCGCCCCCTCCAGCCCGACCGCCTCCTTGGGCGCGCTCAACCCTTCGAACCAGCGCGCGAACTCCCGGGGGGGACAGAACCCGTCGCCGGTCCCGGCCACCGCGAGCTTGGGCCTGGGGGAAGAGCACGCCTCGAGCATGGGGTAGAGCGCCAGCGGCGGCGCCACGGCGACCAGGGCCGCAGCACCGGGGGAGGCGGCGCCGGCCGCCCA
>CAZGRT010000094.1:0-18732 GCA_964528225.1 uncultured Thermodesulfobacteriota bacterium
CAGGCCCAGAACTGGAACTCCATGTGCGCCGACTGCCATTCCACCAATGTCGTGAAGGGGTACGACATGCCGTCGGGCACCTACCGGACCACCTGGTCCGAGATCGACGTGAGCTGCGAGACCTGCCACGGGCCGGGGTCACGGCACGTCGCCTGGGCCGAGACCCCTCCCATGGGCCGCGCCGCGAGCGAAGACTTCGGCCTCGTCGTCCGCACGCGCGGCCTCACGGCCAAGGAGCAGGTGGAACTCTGCGCGCCCTGCCACTCGCGCCGCTATCTCCTGGCGCCCATCGACCCCCTCGCCAAGGACCTCCTGGACGTGGAGGTTCCGGCGCTCCTGCGCGAGGGCCTGTACCATCCCGACGGCCAGATCCTCGATGAGGTCTACGTCTACGCCTCCTTCGTCCAGAGCAAGATGCACCGGATGGGCGTCAGGTGCAGCGACTGCCACGACGTGCACAGCCTCAAGCGCCACAAGGAAGGCAACGACCTGTGCCTCCAGTGCCACCGGGCCGATGCCTACAACACCCCGCGGCACCACTTCCACAAGGAGATCCACGAGGGGAAGCCCAGCCCCGGCTGGCTCTGCGTCAGGTGCCACATGCCCGAGCAGCCTTACATGGTGGTGGACTGGCGGGCCGACCACAGCCTCCGCAACCCCCGGCCCGACCTCTCGATCGAACTAGGAGTTCCCAACGCCTGCAACGACCAGCCGGGTTGCCACGGAGACAAGTCGGTCCAGTGGTCGGTGCAGGCGATGCAGAAGTGGTACGGGCTGCGCACGCGGCCGCACTACGGCACGGTGCTGGCGGCCGGGAGGGAAGGAAGGGCCCGAGCGTTGGACGGGTTGATCGACATCGCCCAGGACCGCCTCTACCCCGCCGTGGTCCGGGCCACGGCGGTCGACTCTCTGCAACGCTATTCTTCCGAGCAGGCGACCGAGGCGCTGAACCGGGCCCTGGGCGACGAAGACGCCCTGGTCCGCCTCACCGCCATCCGGTCCCTGAACGCCGTGAACCACCCCGGCCGGGGAGAGATGGTCGCACCGCTGTTGTACGACCCCGTCAAGGCCGTGCGCATCGAGGCCGCGATGAACCTGTCGGACGCCAACCGGGACCGCCTCAACCCGGCCGAGCGGCAGGTCTACGAAGCAGGGCTGAAGGGGTACCGGGAAGCCATGACCTACTCCGGCGACTTCGCCTTCGGGCGCTACAACCTCGGCAACCTGGCCAGGAAGCTCGGAGAAGACACCGCCGCCGAGGGGCACTACCGGGCGGCAATCGGCATCGACGATCTCTTCTATCCGGCCAAGGTGAACCTGGCCTTGCTGTTGAACGCAGGGCGAAGGAACGAGGAAGCCGAAGTCCTCCTGCGGCAGGTCCTCGATGCCTACCCGGAGCGCCATGACGTGGCCTACAACCTGGCACTCCTCCTGGGCGAGATGGGCAGGTACGAAGACGCCGCCGTCTACCTCGAGCGAGCGGCCAACGGGATCCCGGACCGCCCGCGAATCCGCTACAACCTGGGACTGACGCTCCAGAACCTCGGTCGCCTCGAGGAGGCCGAACGGCAGCTGCTGCTCGCCCTGAAGGCCGACCCGACCGACCTGGACACCCTGTACGCGTTGGCCGACCACTACCTCAGGCGAGGGGAACGCGCACAGGCCCGCGCCATGGCGGAGCGCATGATCCAAGCCCACCCCGAGGCCCCCGTCGGACACGATCTGAAGCGGCACCTCGAGCGGTCCCGCGATTAGGAGTCAACCCGGGAACCCAGGGCCTACGGGCCCTGGGCCCCGCGTCCCCCGAGCCTTGACAGCCTCCGGGTCTCCGCGAAACTGAGGAGACTTGTCCGCATCGTTCGCCGAATCGCTTTCCATCCACACAGTGAGGGCGCGCATGGGCCTCAATAGGCGGGATTTCCTGAAAGTGGCCGGCGCCGGGGTGGCCGCGGCCGCGTCGGGCACGAACGCCCGCGCGGACAAGACCCAATCGCTTCGCACGCAGTTCGCGAGCGTCAAGACCACCATCTGCCCCTACTGCTCGGTGGGGTGCGGGCTCGTGGTGGAGTCTCGGGGCGGCGAGGTGATCAACGTCGAGGGGGACAACGCCCACCCGATCAACCGCGGCACGCTGTGCCCCAAGGGGGCCTCGATCTCGCAGCTCCACGACAACCCCAAGCGGGTCACGAAGCCGTACTACCGCGCCAAGGGCGCGAAAGAGTGGAAGGAGGTCACCTGGGAGTGGGCGATCGACCAGATCGCCGAGCGCGTGGTGGAAACCCGCACCCGCACCTTCGAGACGACCAACGCCGCCGGCCAGGCGGTGAATCGCACCCAGGCGATCGCCCACGTGGGCTCCGCCGCGCTCGACAACGAGGAGGCCTACCTGCTCCAGAAGTTCATGCGGGGGCTCGGCCTCGTCTACGTGGAGCACCAGGCGCGCCTCTGACACAGCTCCACCGTCGCCAGTTTGGCGGAGAGTTTCGGGCGGGGCGCGATGACCAACCACTGGATCGACATCAAGAACGCGGACGTGATCCTGGTCATGGGGGCCAACCCGGCGGAGAACCACCCGGTGAGCTTCCACTGGATCATGGAGGCGCGGGAGAAGCGCGGGGCCAAGCTGATCGTGGTCGACCCGCGCTTCACCCGGACGGCGGCCCGCGCGGACTTCTACACCAGCCTGCGCTCCGGGAGCGACATCGCCTTCCTCGGGGGCATGATCAAGCACATCCTCGACAACGACCTGTGCCACAAGGATTACGTCGTCCACTACACCAACGCCAGCTTCCTGGTAAACGACGAGTTCCGTATGCCCGGGGAGCTCGAGGGGGTGTTCTCCGGGTACGACGAGGAGAACCGCGCGTACGAGAAGGCGACCTGGGCCTTCCAGACCGATGGGACGGGGGTGATCCGGAAGGACCCGACCCTGAAGCACCCCCGCTCGGTCTTCCAGTTGCTTCGGAAGCACTACGAGCGCTACGACCTCGAGACCGTCTCCCAGGTCACGGGAACCCCGGTGGCCGACCTCAAGACGGTGTACCAGCTGTTCGGGTCGACGGGGGCGGCCGACAAGGCAGGCACCGAACTCTACGCCATGGGCTGGACCCAGCACACCACCGGCACCCAGAACATCCGGGCCATGGCCATCATCCAGCTGCTCCTGGGCAACGTGGGCCGCGCCGGCGGCGGGATCAACGCGCTGCGGGGCGAGTCCAACGTCCAGGGGTCCACCGACCATGCGCTCCTGTTCCACATCCTCCCGGGCTACCTGCCGATGCCGTCCGCCGACCTTCCCACCCGCGCGGACTACGACCGCCGACACACCCCGAAGACGGTTGAGCCCGGGTCGCCCAACTGGTGGGGCAACCGGCCCAAGTACCTGGCGAGCTACCTCAAGGCCGCGTACGGGGCCGCCGCCACCCCGGAAAACGACCTCGCGTACGGGCGTCTGCCCAAGATCGACCCGGAGGAGAACTACTCCTGGCTCAAGATGGTCGACCGTATGGACGACGGAGGCTTCGAGGGGTTCTTCGCCTGGGGACAGAACCCGGCCTGCTGCACCTCCAACGCGGGCAAGATGCGAAAGGCCCTCGCCAGGCTCGACTGGTTGGTCACCGTCAACCTCTTCGACAACGAGACCTCGAGCTTCTGGCGGGGCCCCGGGGTCAACCCCGAAGAGGTCGACACCGAGGTGTTCTTCCTGCCCTGCGCCGTCAGCTACGAGAAGGAGGGGTCGATCACCAACTCCGGCCGCTGGGCGCAGTGGCGCTACGAGTGCGTTGCGCCCCGCGGCGACTCGCTCCCGGACGCCGAGATCATCAACGAGCTCTTCCACGCAATCCGCACCAGGATGGAGCGAGGGGGCTCCCCGCTGCCGGAGGCCTTCACCGAGATCGCATGGGACTACGGCTTCGTCGACGCCGAGGGGAAGCTCCGGCACGTGGACCCGCACAAGGTGGCCCAGGAGATCAACGGAAGGTCCTGGACGGACTCGGCCACCAAGGGACCGCTCCTGGACTCCTTTGCTCAGCTGAAGGACGACGGCTCCACATCCTCGGGCAACTGGCTCTTCTGCGGGAGCTACACCGAGAAGGGCAACATGATGGCCCGCCGCGGCCTCGCCGACCCGACCGGCCTCGGACTGTTCCCGGAGTGGGCCTGGTGCTGGCCGCTCAACCGCCGGATCCTCTACAACCGGGCCTCGGTCGACCCCCGGGGCGACCCCTGGGACCGCACCCGCGCACCCATCTACTGGGACGGGAACGCCTGGGTCGGAGACGTTCCGGACGGGGGATGGGCCCCGCTGCGTTCCCCCGGCGGGATGCTCCCCTTCCTCATGAAGACCCACGGCGTGGCCTCCATCTTCGGGCCCGGCCTCGCCGACGGCCCCTTCCCGGAACACTACGAACCCCTCGAGTGCGTGGTGCCCGAGAACCTCCTCAACCCCCACCGGGTCAACCCGGCCATGAAGGTCTGGTACGAGGGCGCGCTCTCCAAGCCGGAGGACGTCTTCGCCACCTGCGACGAGAAGTTCCCCCTCGTGGCGACCACCTACCGCGTGACCGAGCACTGGCAGACCGGCGTGATGACCCGCACCACGCCCTGGCTGCTCGAACTGCAGCCGCAGATGTTCGTGGAACTGAGCCGGGACCTGGCGCGGGAGCGGGGCATCGCCAACGGCGAAGTGGTCACCGTGAAGTCGGCCCGGGGAAAGTTCAAGGCGGTCGCGGTCGTGACCCCGAGGTTCCGGCCCTTTCGGGTGGCCGAGCGAACCGTCCACCAGGTGGGCCTGCCCTGGTGCTACGGCTGGACGACCTTGGGGGCCGGCGACAGCGCCAACCTGCTCACCCCGACGGTGGGAGACGCCAACACCATGATCCCGGAGACCAAGGCCTTCATGGTGGACATCGTGAGGGGAGGTTGACCGATGAGCCGCCGCCAGACCGCTCTGATGATCGACCCCGACAAGTGCATCGCCTGCCGCGCCTGCCAGGTGGCGTGCAAGCAGTGGAACGAGCTCGACGCCCAGGAGACGCTCAACCGGGGCAGCTTCGAGAACCCCGCCGACGTCTCATCGGACCTCTACAACCGCATCCGGTTCATCGAGGACGAGTCGGGGGACCGCCTGGGGTGGCACTTCTTCAGCCAGCGGTGCCTGCACTGCTCCGACGCGGGCTGCGTGAAGGTGTGCCCTTCCGGGGCGTTGTTCCACAACGCGCTGGGCTTCGTGGAGTTCGACCGGGCCAGGTGCATCTCGTGCAAGTACTGCATCTCCGCGTGTCCCTTCGAGATCCCGCGCTACGACGCGGAGGGCAGGATCGCGAAGTGCCACATGTGCACCTCGCGCATCGCCAACGGGCTCCAGCCCGCCTGCTCCAAAGTATGCCCCACGGGCTCGATCCGCTATCACCTGCGATCGAGGGTCATCGCCGACGCCAAGGCCGAGGGCAAGACCGTCTACGGCGAGGAAGACCTGGGAGGCCTCGGCGCGATGTACGCGTTGGGCGGCCCGCCGTCCCGCTACGGGCTCCCGGACACGCCGCAGATTCCGCCGAGCGTGCTCTTCTGGAAAGACTTCGTCCGACCGATGGGCTGGGTGGCCTTCTGGGGCGCGCTCGCCGCGGCTCTGGTCCACTACGTGACCGTGGGGCCGAAGAACATCGCCCGCGACGAGGAAGAAGGAGGTGCGTAGGATGGCCCGGAACTACGTGCAACGCTACCGGCCGTTCGAGCGCCTCTGCCACTGGGTGGTGGCCATCACCTTCTCCGTGCTGGTCTTCTCCGGCCTGGGCCTCTTCGACAGGAACTTCGCGAACTTCCTGGGGCTGATGGGCGGCGGGGCGCAGGCGATCCTGATCCACAAGATCGCCGGGGTCGTCTTCGCGGTGAGTTCCGTGTCGCTCTCGCTCCTGCACGCGAGGGATTCCTTCCAGTTCGACCGGGACGACCTGGCGTGGCTCAAGGTGGCCGGCGGCTACCTCCAGCGGGGCGGACAGTCTCCCCCCATGGGCAAGTACAACACGGGCCAGAAGCTCTTCGACATCTGCTCGCTCTTCTCGACGCTGGGCCTCGCCGGGTCGGGCTGGGTGATCTGGAACCCCCTCTCCTTCCCCCGCTGGCTGGTCCAGATGTGCCTGGCGGGGCACTCCCTCCTCTTCGTCGTCATGGCCTCGGCGATCGTGGTCCATGTCTACCTCGGGACCGTGGGGAACCCCGGCACGCTCCCGGGCATGCTCTGGGGCGAGGTCTCGGTCGCCTGGGCCAGGAAGCACGCGCCCAAGTGGCTGGCGAAGGTGCGGGCCGAGTAGAGCCACGGCACCGCTTTCGGCCGGACCGCGCCGAAGGCGCCGGTGCGAGACTCGGGAGGTGACCTCCAGGACGAGATCGCCTCCTCGTTCCGTCGTGTCGCCCCCCGGCCCGGGAGCGGCCTGGGGGTCCGATCGAACCATCCGGCCCGAGGCGCCCGGCGTCGAGCCGGCGGTGCCGGAGGGCCGATCGGGAAGAACGCGTCCCCTTTTCGGTCCTTGCAGATGGGCGCCGTTCTACGGAGTGCGCGCACCCGCGAGGGCCTCGAAAGCGGCCCGCTCGTCCGGTTCTCCGATCACCGCCACGTCGTCCCCACCCAGCAGGCGAAACCCCGGACCGGGGGCTCGGTGCAACACGCCATCCCGGAGCAGGCCCACCACCGAAGCCCCGGTGCGTGTGCGGACGGCGCTCTCCCCCAACGTCCGCCCGGCCAGGGCGCTCCCAGGCCCGATGGGCGTCCATGTCAGTTCCAGCAGGTGAATCGCGTCCCGGAACAACTCCATCCGGTCGAAGCCGGCATCCTCTTCCTGGAGCGGCGCGTACATCTCCCGGCGCACGGCGTCGGTATACCGGTGGATCCGCTCCAGGGGCACGCCCAACCTCAGGAGGGCCTGCCGGGTCATCTGGAGCCCGGCCTCGAACTCGGGTTGCACCACCACTTCGACGCCCTCCCCGCGAAGCGCGGCCATCTGCTCCAAACCTTCGGCGCGGGCCACCACGGCCAGTTCCGGCTGAAGCTGCCGCCCCAGCCGCGCGATGTTGCGAGCGGTGATGCCCGCAGGGGCGGTGACGACGAGGAGCCTCGCCTCGGCGGTTCCCGCCGCCTCGAGCACCACCCCGTGGGACGCATCCCCGTAGACCACGGGATACCCACGTTCCTGGGCGTGGGCGACGCGGTAGGTGTCGAGCTCGACCAGGACGAAGGGAATCTCCAACGTGTGGAGGATCTCGGCGGCGTGGGAGCCAACCCGTCCAAAACCCGCGATCACCACGTGGTCCCGAAGTCCCCCTGCCGGCAGGTTCATCGTCTGCAGCGGCTCCAGGACCCGCCTCCGCCGGAGACGCTCGTATAGCGGCGCGGTCAGGCCGGAGACGAACGGAGTGAGGATCATGGTGACCACGGTCGCCGAAAGGACCAGACCGAACTGCTCCGGACCCAGGGCCCCCGCCTCGAATCCGACCTCGGCGACCACGAAGCTGAACTCGCCGATCTGGAAGAGCCCGAGGCCTGCGGCCAGGGGGACGACGTTGCGGTATCCGAAGGCCCTCACCACCCCCCCGAAGATGAGCCCCTTGCCGACCACGACGGCAGCGACGAGCGTCAGGACCTCCTGCCAATGGGAGAGGAGAAGGGCGGGGTCCAGGAGCATCCCGACGGACGTGAAAAAGAGAAGGCCGAAGAGGTCCCTGACCGGGATGATGTCACTCAGGGCCTGGTGGCCGTACTCCGACTCCCCGAGCACCATGCCCGCGACGAAGCCGCCGAAAGCGAAGGACAGGCCCAGAAGGTGGGTTCCGTAGCCCACCCCGAGTCCGATGGCGGTGACGATGAGGAGGAACAACTCCCGGGAGTGCCAGCCCGCGGCCCACGCCAGGACCGCCGGCAGGAGGCGCGTCCCCAGGAGGATCATGACCCCCAGGAACGCGACGCCCTTGATCGCGGCGACACCGATGGGCAGGAGACCTGCCGCGGGATCGGACAGCTTGGGCAGCAGGATCATCAGCGGCACCACCGCGAGGTCCTGGACGATCAGCATCCCGATCATCACGCGGCTCGACAGGGTACCCAGGCGCCCCTGGTTCATGAGGGTCTTGAGAAGGACCATCGTGCTCGACAGGGAGAGCAGTGCTCCGAGCCAGAGGGAAGCCCCAGGGCCCCACCCAAGCAGCCCACCGAGCCCGAAGCCGAGGGCCATCGTGAGCAGCATCTGGACGGGGGTTCCGAGCAGCGCCACCTTGCGGACCGGCTTCAGCCGCGAGAACGAGAACTCCAGCCCGAGTCCGAACAGGAGCAGGTCGACGCCGATCTCGGCCAGGAGCTCCACGCCGTGGATGTCGGCGACCAGCGCCCCGCCCGTGAGGGGGCCGAGCACGATCCCCGCGAAGATGTACGCGACGACCAGCGGCTGCTTCAGGCGGTGCGCGGCCATCCCCACCAGCGCCGCGGCCACCACGATCAGGATGATGTCGGCTGCAATTCCCATCGGCGAGAATCCAGGGTTGTCCGCAAGTCGAGCGGTTCACGCAGCACGGAACGGGTCCGGTGCGGTGCCCCGTCAATCTAGGAGACCTCCCGCGCCTTGTAAACCGAAGCCTGAACTCCCGAACCTTCGTCCCAGCCCAGGCTCGCCATCCGACCGCGGAGCTGCGCGGCACCACGCGGTACGATCACGAAACCAACGGAACATTGCGGGACCCATGCTCCCGCAACGCCCGCCGCATCCGCCACCGGCCGCGTTCGTCCCCCGCGAGCGAGCGGCACGACGGATGCACCCGCGCTTCGCAGAGGTGTCTGTAGATGGTCCCGACGAACCGGGCCGGGCGGAGACCGGACCGTCCCGAGAGGCGGACCGCTCGGGGGGAAGGAGGGGGAGCGCGTTGCGCGATCGCGCGGTGAGGCTATCGGCCCTCAACTCTTGGCTGCGGGAGGAGGTCGCCCAACGGGAGCGGGCACAGGCCTCACTGAGCCAAATCCTGCGCGCCTGGACCGCCACGCTGGACGCCATCGAGGATCCGATCTCGGTCCACGACTGGGATTTCCGGATCCTCCGTGCCAACCGAGCTCTCGGGCGCGCGTTCGGCTGCAAACCCGCAGAACTGATCGGGCAGAAGTGCTACCGGCTATTCCACGACGCCGAGGTGCCTAACCCAGACTGTCCACACCTCGCCGCCCGGGAGACGGGCGCCACCGCGACCCGGGAGGTCCGGGAACCGCGGGCCGGGCGTTCCCGTCTCGTGACCTGTTCCCCGTACTGCGACGAAAGAGGTCGGGCGGTGGGAACCGTGCACGTGGTCCGGGACGTCTCGGAGCAGAGACAGCGGGATCGGGAACGAGAAACCCTCATCGATCACCTGCGGGAGGCCCTGGCACGGGCTCGCGTCCTCGGGGGCCTGCTGCCGATCTGCGCGTCGTGCAAGAAGATCCGGGACGACCGCGGCTACTGGAACCAGATCGAGATCTATCTCCGGGAGCACTCCGACGCGGACTTCACCCACGGGATCTGCCCGCAGTGCGCGGAGGAACTCTACCCTCCGCGTTCGGGGAGGAAGGGGTGCTAGGGAGAGGCCCCGCGGACGAATCCCACCCGCGAGACACTCTCGCACCCCGGGATCACCGCCAGGGGATTTCGATCTTCCGGGGCCCGCTCGCAGCCGGTTCGGGTCAGTTGATCACCTTCCAGGACCCGTCGGGTTGCCGACACGCGGTGCCGTAGGCCTTCTCCTTCTGGCCGCCGATCACCACTTCGGTCTGATACTCGCGGCAATACTGCCCGGTCTGCTCCTGGTAGGTGCGAGTCGGGGTGACGCTGACCTGCCCGCCGGTGTCCGGGTTCACCCAGGTCGACGACTGGCCCGTGCGCTGGGTCTCGAGCACCTGCTGCGCCTTCATCTCGTCGGTGCGGTCGATGGAGCGGCCGATCTCCCTCCCGATGATCGCGCCGATGAGAGTGCCGGCGATGATGGCCGCCGTCCTCCCCTTGCCGCCGCCGATCTCCGCCCCCACCACGCCGCCGGCGATGCCCCCCAACACCGTGCCCGTATCCTCCTTGGTCGGGGGCGTGGCGCAGCCCAGCAGCGACGCGACGACCAACACTGCCACCGACCGAGCCGTCACCTTCTCCATGACCTTCCTCTCCTCGGGAGGTGTCCCGCTCCGACCGCGGTGTCCTCCGCCCTATGAGGTGGACGTCAGCGCTCCAACTCCAGCCCGCCGCGGCTCCAGCCGAATACCCCGTCGCGGTAGTTCGCCACCCAGGGGAACCCCTGCTGGTCGAGGTACCGGGCCACCGCCTCGCTCCGGGCGCCCGACGCGCAGACCGCCACGATCTTCTTGTCTCGCGGGATCTCCTGGAGCCGCCTCGGGATCTGGTCCATCGGTATGTGCACGGAACCCGGGATTCGACCCCGCGCCCATTCTCCCGAGGTTCGGACGTCGAGGAGAAATACCGCCGTCCCGTCCTGGGACAACATCTCCTGCAGTTCCGCGGTGGACAACGGAGGCTGCGTCGCCGCGCCCGCCGAACCCCAGAGTCCCAGCGTCGCGCACAGGACCCAAACCCACGTCAACACCCACGCGCCTCGCACGATCCGACTCACCAGGCCACCTCTCCCGTGCAGGTTTCCGTTACGAATGTTGGATGCGGAGAGGACGCCGGAGTTTCAAGCGCGGGGCACGACGCACAGGAACCGGAGTCCCTCGTCCTCCGCCGCTCGGAACTGATGCAGGACGCCCGGACGCACGTAGACCACGTCTCCCTCGCCCAGCGCGGCTTGGCGACCCTCTTCCACGTGGGTTCCCCGACCCGCGAGCACGAGGACCTCATGCTCGAACTCGTGGGCATGGTGCGGACTGTGCCCCCCGGGCTCGACGTCGAAGACGCGCATCACGAAATTCGGCGCGCCCTGGTCGGGGCCGATCACCACGCGCATGCGGACACCCTCGGCGCCGGCCTGCTCCACCGCCTCGGCGGGGAGCTCATCCACGTGGCCGATCTTCATCTCCGCCTCCTCCGTCCCTTCAGGGTTTGCCGGCCGACCCCAGCGCAGCGGCCCGGGCGCGCTCCTGCGCCGCCTCATCGGGCCGCCCCTGGGCCTCGAGTGCTTCCGCCAGCGCGAGGCGGGCCTCGGCAGACTCGGGAGCGGCCTCCACCGCCTTCCGGAACGCGGATTCGGCCGCTGGCGCCTGCTTCTGCCCGAGAAGGAGTCTGCCCATCCGCAGGTAGCGGCCGGCTGCCGCGGCGTCGCCGGTGGCCCCTGCCCCGCCGGCAGCAGCGGGATGGGCCGCCCGAGTGTCCCTCTGCGAGGGGTCCTTCCCTTCGATCTCCGCCGCGGCGCGATCCGCTTCCTCCGCGTCCCCTTCCTTTCCCTGGGCACGCAGGGCGGCGGCCAAACCGCGCAGCGGAGCGGCATAGTCGGGGTCCTGGGCCGCCGCTTGGCGGAACACTCCCTCCGCCCGGCCGGGCATCCCCCGCTCCATCAGCACTTCTCCCATCTGGACGTAACGGGCCGCCTTGCCCTTGGCGACGTAACCGGCGGGCCCGGCCACCTCGGGCTTCGGCGCGAGGACGCCGAGGACCTCGAGCACGCGGTCTCGAAACTCGTCACGGGTGGTGTAGGCGTAGCCCTCGAGGAGTTCCTGGATCTTGCCTTCCCCGTCGGCGAGCACCGTGGAGGGGACCGCGATCACGCCGTACTCGTTGAAGACGGCGAGACCCTGGTCGAAGACCACGGGAAAGGAGACGCCGAGGTCCCGGGTGAACGCCTCCAACCGCGGCCGGTCCGCCGGGTCGGACTCCTGGTGCTCCACGTTCACGGCGACCACCTGCAGCCCGCGCCCCCCATGCTCGGCGTACAGTTTCTGGAAGCCCGCCAGGGCATCCGCACTCCGGGAGCTCCAGGTCGCCCAGAAGACTACGAGCGTCGCTCGCCCCCCCCGCTCCTCTTCGAGGTGGAATCGGGTGCCATCCCCTGCTTGGAGCGTGAAGTCCTTGAGGCTCTCCCCCACTACCGTGCGCTTGAACGCGTGGGCCGGAAGAACACCGCTCGCGAGGAGCAGAAAAAGCGCTCCTGCGAACCATCGAATCATCATTCTCATCCACCATTGCCCGGCATCGAGGTTTAGAATATTTTCAAGATTAACTCACCGAACCTGTCGGCCACAAGATTGCCAGGCGGGCCAGTGAACGGCGGGGCGGCGCGAGTTGCGCCGGGCTGCCCCGGTCTGGGATACTGCCCCCGAGAGGCGGCGAAGTCCCTCTTCCTCCTGAGGATTTTCGATGAAGCCTGTACAGACGCGGCCCGACCCGCTCGTCATAGCGGGCCGGACCTTCCGTTCCCGCCTCCTGGTGGGAACGGGGAAGTTTTCCGGCCCCTCCGCCATGCGTGGCGCGGTGGAGGCCTCCGGGACGGAGATCGTCACCGTGGCCCTGCGCCGCGTCGATCTCACCCGCCCGGAGGACGACATCCTGGCCCATCTCGATCCGGAGAAGGTCCTCATCCTCCCCAACACCTCGGGGGCGAGGGACGCCGACGAGGCCGTGCGGCTCGCCCGACTGGCCCGCGCGGCGGGCCTTCCGGCCTGGGTGAAGCTGGAGGTCACCCCCGAGCCGCGCTACCTGCTCCCGGACCCCGTGGAAACGCTTCGGGCGGCGGAGATCCTCGTGGCCGAGGGTTTCACCGTCCTGCCCTACATCGGGCCGGACCCGGTGCTGGCAGCAAGGCTCCAGGAAGCGGGAACTGCCACGGTGATGCCCCTCGGGTCGCCCATCGGCTCGAACCGGGGGCTCCGCACTCGGGACGCCCTCGCGATCATCGTCGAGCAGGCCCGGGTGCCGGTGGTGGTCGACGCCGGGCTCGGCGCTCCGTCCCACGCCGCGGAGGCCATGGAACTCGGGGCCGACGCCGTGCTCGTCAACACCGCCATCGCGATCGCAAACGATCCCGCCGGCATGGCGGCAGCTTTCCGGAAAGCCGTCGAGGCCGGCCGGGAGGGTTTCCTCGCCGGGAGACCGGCCCCCTCGGCCGAGGCCCATGCCTCCAGCCCGCTCACCGGCTTTCTCTGGGAATCGTGAGCTTCGCCTCCTTTCTCGCCGCCGAGCCCCTCGAACGCCACCTCCACCGCGCGGAGAACGCCACGCCGGAGGAGGTGGAGCGCGCGCTTCGAGCGGCCCGCCCGGACTTCGCCGACTTCCTGGCCCTGCTCTCCCCCCGGGCCGCATCCCGTCTGGAAACGCTCGCCCGCCGGGCGCAGTCGCTGACCCGGGAGCGCTTCGGGCGCGTGGTGCAACTCTACGCCCCCCTCTACGTCTCCAACGAATGCACGAACGCCTGCCTCTACTGCGGTTTCAGCCGAGCCAACCCCATCCGCCGAATTACCCTGACGGCGGAGGAGGTGGTCAGCGAGGCGCGAGTGCTGTGGGAGCAGGGGTTTCGCAACCTGCTCCTCGTGTCCGGGGAGGCCCCGTCCGTGGTCCCCGTGGAGGAGTGGGAGCAGTTGGCGAGGGGACTCCACGGTCTCTTCCCGAGCCTGTCCGTGGAGATCTACCCGCTGGACGAGTCCGGGTATCGCCGTCTGGTCGACGCGGGCGTGGATGGCCTCACCGTCTATCAGGAGACCTACGACCGGACCCTCTACGAGCGTGTCCACCCCGCGGGGCGGAAGGCCGATTACGACTGGCGCCTGGGAGCCGCGGAACGGGGGGCGGCCGCGGGGATGCGGCGCGTGGGGATCGGGGCCCTGCTCGGACTCGGCCCGTGGCGCCGGGAGGCCGTGGCCCTGGGGCTTCACGCCCTGTGGATGCAGCGAGAGCATTGGCGCACCCAGGTGTGCCTCTCCTTTCCCCGCCTGCGGCGGGCAGCGGGCGGGTTCGAGCCACCCCAGCCGGTGTCCGATGCGGAACTGCTTCAACTGGCGTGCGCCTTGCGGCTGCTCCTCCCGGATGCAGGTCTCTTCCTCTCCACGCGGGAATCCGCGGGATTCCGAGACGGGATCGCACCCATCTGCATCACCCACATGAGCGCGGGCTCCCGCACCGAACCCGGGGGTTACACGAGGCCGGACGAGGCCGCAGGGCAATTCTCGGTGGAGGACCGGCGCCCGGCCACGGAGGTGGCGGCCGGGCTCCTCCGAGCGGGCCTGGAGCCGGTGTGGAAGGACTGGGACGCCGCCTTCACACCCGGGAAACCGGACGAAACCCCGGTGGACGAGTCGAGAAACCCATGCGCGTAGCGGTGAACGGCGCACATCGCGATGTGCCCGACGGCGCGACCCTGGCGGAACTCCTGCGCCTGCTCGGCCTGGAAGGCGCCCGGGTCGTGGTGGAGTGCAACGGCATCGTGGTGGAGCGCCGGCAGCACGAGGAGCGGCTCCTCGCGCCGGACGACCGTCTCGAGATCGTGCGGTTCGTGGGGGGGGGATGAAGCATCCGGCCGGAGGCATGGACCGGCCCGAGGAACGGGCCCGGGCGGTCCGCGCCATGTTCTCTGCCATCGCGCCGACCTACGACCGGCTCAACCGCCTCCTTAGCTTCGGTGTCGACGGCTCCTGGCGACGGAGGCTCGTCCGCCGGCTCCCGCAGGGGCCCATCCGCATCCTCGATCTCGCCTGCGGGACCGGGGACGTCTCGCTCGCAGCGGCTGCCGCCCGGGGGCAGTCCCTCGTCTGGGGCGCCGATTTCAGCCTGCCCATGCTCCGAGGGGCCGCTTCCAAGCTGGCCCGAGCGGGCCTGACGGAACGGATCCTGCTGCAGAACGCCTCCGCGGAAGACCTCCCCTACCGGGACGAATCGTTCCACGCCGTCACCATCGCCTTCGGCATCCGCAACGTCATCCGGCGAGAGCGGGCCCTGGGCGAGATGCGCCGGGTGCTCCGGCCGGGAGGCGTGGCCCTCATCCTCGACTTCTCCCTTCCGCCCAATCCCCTGGTGCGGAAGGCGTACGGGTTCTACTTCCATCGGGTGTTGCCCTTCGTGGGCGGCGTGCTCTCGGGCAACTTCGACGCGTACCGCTACCTGCCCCGCAGCGTGGAGGGATTCCCCTCCCGGCCGGACTTCGCGGCACTCATGGAGGCGGCGGGATTCTCCGGGGTCGCGTACGAGGACCTGACGATGGGCGTGGCGACGCTCTACCGGGGCGTTCGCCCCTGAGGGGACTCAGCGCTCCAGCCCGCACTCGCGGATCTTGTACAGGAGGGTCTTGTAGCTCACGTCGAGGATCCGGGCGGCCTTGCGGCGGTTCCAGTTCGTCTGTTCGAGCACGGCGGCGATCATCCGGCGCTCCGCATCGACCGAGGCCTGCTTCGCGATGTCCTTGAGGGAGATGGGACCGGCCTCGAGGTCGAACCCCTCGAGGGGGTCTTCGGCGTCGCCGGAGACCACGGGCGCCGGCGACGCCGGTGAGACGTTCCGGCTCCGGAACTCACTGAAGATGAAGCGCTCGTCGTCCAGGATGACGAGCCGCTTCACCAGGTTCTCCAACTCCCTCACGTTGCCGGGCCAGTCGTAGGCGAGGAAGTACGCCATCAACTGGTCCGAGACCTCGACCCGGGCACGTCCGTACTTCTCCGAGTACTTGTGCAGGAAGTAGCGGGTCACCAACGGGATGTCCTCGCGCCTTTCCCGCAGCGCGGGGACGCGGATGTTGACGACGTTGAGGCGGTAGTACAGGTCCTCGCGGAACTGCCGCGCCTCCACCGCTTTCCGCAGGTCGCGGTTGGTGGCGCACACGACCCGCACGTCGACCCGCACGATCTCGTTGCCCCCCAGGCGGGCGAACTCCCGGTCCTGGAGGACCTGCAGGATCTTGGCTTGCAGGGGGAGGCTCATCTCCCCGATCTCGTCCAGGAAGATGGTCCCGCCGTCGGCGTGCTCGAACTTGCCCTCCTTGCGCTTCAGCGCCCCGGTGAACGCCCCCTTCTCGTAGCCGAAGAGTTCGCTCTCCAGGAGATCCGGAGGGAGGGCCGCGCAGTTCACCTTCACCCAGCGCTTCTCCCGCCGGGAGGAATTGCGGTGGAGCCGGCGAGCGACGAGCTCCTTGCCGACGCCGCTCTCGCCGTCCACGAGCACCGTGACGTCGGTGTCCGCGATGTTGTCGAGGAGCGACTTCATCTCCTGGATGGGGCGGCTCACCCCGACGATGGGGTCCACCTCCTCCTGCGCCCGGAGCCGGGCCCGGAGGCTCTGGATCTCGTCGACCAGTTTGCGGCGCTCCAGGGCCTTCTCGATGGCCATCTGGAGTTCGTCCGCCTCGAAGGACTTGTCGATGTAGTCGTAGGCGCCGGCCTTCATGGCCCGCACCACGGTAGCGGTCTGCCCTGCGCCGGAGAGCATGATGACCGGGATCTCGGGGCTGCGCTCCCGCAGGTGGGTGAGGGTCTCGATGCCGTCCATGCCCGGCATCATGATGTCGAGGATCACAGCGTCGGGGTGGAGTCCGTTCTCGAGGCGCGCCAGCGCCTCCACCCCCCCGGGCGAGGCCTCGACCCGGTAGCCTTCCAGCGACAGGAGGCTATCGAGGTACTCCCGGATTCCCGGGTCGTCGTCAACCACCAGGATGGTCGGCGTCTCCGCCATGAAATCGCTCGTCCCTCTCAGCAGATCCGGGGAAGCAGTTCCCCGGCGGGAGGGTCCACCCGCCGTCTGCCTCCCAAGGCGGTTCGGGCCACCACGCGCGGCCCCCCCTCGCTTACCGTTCCGATTCGTCGGGCACCCCGCCCCAGCGGGTGCCCTCGAAGCGCCCCGAGGGCGCGATTCTCGTCTCCGTGGGCCACGACCACCACCGCGCACCCCTCGTTGGCCACGTGCAGCGGGTCGAGACCCAACAAGTCGCAGGCGCTCCGCACAGCGGGCTCGAGGGGAATGGAGGCCTCCTCGACCTCGATCTCGACGCCCGACTGCTCCGCGATCTCGTTCAGAGCGCCCGCCAGACCCCCTCGGGTGGGGTCCCGCAGGACGCGCACCCCGGGAACATCGGCCACGAGCGCCGCCACGAGCCCTCCCAGGGGAGCCACGTCGCTGACGACCTCGGTCGCGAACCCGATGCCCTCTCGCCGCGACAGCACCGCCACTCCGTGCCGGCCCAGGTCCCCGGTGAGGAGAACCGCATCCCCGGGCCGCGCACCGGCCCCCGACACCTCCACTCCCGCCGGGACCGTCCCGAAGCCCGCCGTGTTGACGAAGGGGCCGCTGCCTCGGTCCACGACCTTCGTGTCTCCAGCCACCACCTGGATGCCGGCCTCCTGCGCCCGCTTGGCCATCGCGTCGGCGATCCGGGCCACGTCGTCCACCGCGAACCCCTCCGGGAGGATGAAGCCCGCCGTCAGGTACAGGGGGACCGCCCCCACCATCGCGAGATCGTTCACCGTGCCGCAGACCGCGAGGTCTCCCAAGTTTCCCCCGGGAAACTCCCACGGATCCACCACGAAGGAGTCCGTGGTCACCGCTACCCTGCCCCCGGGGAAGGGTAGCACCGCCGCGTCATCCAACCGGGCCAACGCGGGGTTCCCCAAGCGGGAGAGAAACAACTCCCGGATGAGTTGCCGGGTCTCCTCCCCGCCCCCCCCGTGGGCCCGAAGGATCACCGCTCCCACGTCACACCCGCCGGAACCGATGGTGCGCCCCGCACGCGCCCTCGGAGCTTACCATACAGGCACCCACGGGCGACTCCGGTGTGCACCGGGATCCGAAGAGTCCGCACTGCTCGGGTTCCACGACTCCCCTGAGCACCCCGGCGCAAAGGCAACCGGGCGGCTCCTGCCCCTGGAACTCCCGGCCTCGCAGGAACCGGCGGCGCGCGTCGTGGGCGGCGAACCGCTCCCCGATCTCGTAGCCGCTGCCCGGCAGGAGTCCCAGGCCCCGCCATGCCGTGTCACGCAGGACGAAGACCTCCCCCAACACCCCCATCGCCTTGACGTTGCCCTCGTCGCTGACGGCACGCGGGTAGACGTTTTCGACCCGGGCCGCGCCCTCCTCGGTCTGGGCGAGAAGGCGCAGCAGTCCTTCCAGGATGTCGTTCGGCTCGAATCCGGCCACGACGCAGGGGACCCCGTACTCTTCGGCCACAGCACGGTACGCTTGAGCCCCGAGCACCATGCTCGCGTGTCCTGGGCACAGGAACGCCCCCACCCGCACCTGGGGGTCGTCGAGGAGGGCCCGCATGGCGGGGAGGAGCGCCTTGTGGGCTGAAAGCACCGAGAAGTTCCCCACGCCCTCGGCCCGCGCCGCCTGCACCGCCCAGGCGACCGTGGGCGAGGTCGTCTCGAACCCCAACCCCAGGAGCACCACCTGGCGAACCGGGTCGCGGCGAGCCAGGTCCCGGGCGTCCAGGGCCGAGTACACGACGCGCACGTCGGCTCCCGCGGTGCGGGCCTCCGCCAGTGTGGATGCCGACCCGGGAACACGAACGGCGTCGCCGTAGGTGGCGAGGGTGACCCCGTGTTCCGTGACCAGCGCGAGGGCTTCGTCGAACACCCCCGTCGGAGTGACGCACACGGGGCACCCCGGGCCGGAGAGCAGCCGCACCCCGTCCGGGAGCATTCCCCTGAGCCCCATCCGCGCGATCGCCACGGTATGAGTCCCGCACACCTCCATGACGGAGACGGGCGGCCCCCTGTAACTCCGGAGGCGGGAGAGAAGCCGCGCGGACACCCGGGCGTCCCGGGCCGCGTCAGAAGGTGTCGTCATCCAGCGCGCTGCGGAACAATTCGAT
>CAZGRT010000095.1:0-8229 GCA_964528225.1 uncultured Thermodesulfobacteriota bacterium
CAGAGCAAGACGGTCTTCCAGGCCGAGATCGACGCCGCCTGCGAGCTGGCGGATTTCTGGCGCTTCAACGCCTACTTCATGCAGGTGATGTTCGGGCAGCAGCCCCGCTCCACGCCCGGGGTGTGGGATCGCGTGGAGCACCGGGCCCTGGAGGGCTTCGTCCTCGCCGTCACCCCCTTCAACTTCACCTCCATCGCCGGGAACCTACCCACCGCTCCGGCCATGCTCGGCAACGTCGTCGTCTGGAAGCCGGCCACTGCCGCGGTCTACTCGGCCCACTACCTGATGAAGCTCCTGGAAACCGCCGGTCTCCCCCCCGGCGTCATCAACCTCGTCCCCGGGCCTGGCGAGCCCCTAGCCGAGGCGGCCCTCGCCCACCCGTCCCTCGCCGGAATCCACTTCACCGGCAGCACCCCGGCGTTCCGCAGCCTGTGGCGGGGAGTCGCCGCCAACCTGGAGCGGTACCGGAGCTACCCCCGGCTGGTGGGCGAGACCGGGGGCAAGGACTTCGTGTTCGCCCACCCCTCCGCCGACGTGCACGCCCTGGCCGCGGCACTCGTGCGCGGCGCCTTCGAGTACCAGGGACAGAAGTGCTCGGCGGCCTCCCGGGCCTACGTGCCGGCGAGCCTGTGGGAGGACCTTCGGGACCGCCTGCTCGAGGCGGTTTCCCAGATCCGGGTGGGCGACGTGAGCGACTTCTCGTGCTTCATGGGGGCGCTGATCGACCGGCCCGCGTTCGAGAAGGTCCAGGGGTACCTCGACCTCGCTAAGACCGACGCGGGGTACGAGGTGGTCGGCGGCGGTGCGTGCGACGCGGCCGAGGGGTACTTCGTAGAGCCCACGGTGGTGCTCTCGCGCAGTCCCCGCTCGCGGCTCATGGAGGAGGAGATCTTCGGGCCGGTGCTGACGGTGTACGTGTACCGGGACGAGGACTTGGAGGAGACCCTGGACCTGTGCGACTCCACCTCGCCTTACGGCCTCACCGGTTCCATCTTCGCCCGGGACCGCCGGGTCGTCGCGCGGCTCTCGAGGCGGCTGCGGGACGCCGCCGGGAACTTCTACATCAACGACAAGCCCACCGGCGCGGTGGTGGGCCAGCAGCCCTTCGGCGGCGGGAGGGCTTCCGGGACCAACGACAAGGCGGGCAGCCTCCTGAACCTGCAGCGATGGGTATCCCCCCGCACGATCAAGGAGACCTTCTGCCCCCCGACGCGCTTCGACTACCCCCACATGCTCGAGCCGTGAACGGCGCCGGGGACCCTCAGGGCTCCGCGGCACCGGAGACCGTCACGGGCGTCAGTTCCGACAGGGGCACGTAGAAGGCGAGGTAGCGCCGACCATCCGAGTAGGGGGTGCCGTCGCGATCTTCCACGAGCACCGTGGCGCGCTTCGTGATCCGGTTGATCCGCCCCTGCCGGCGCACCCCGTCGAAAGTGAAGGCCACCCGGTCGCCCGGGCGCAGTCCGTGGACCTCGGCGGCTCTCTCGCGCGCGGTGCTCAGGCGGTGCGTCACGTCGCCATGGCCGAAGAGCCGCCGCGCCCGCTCCCGGAACCCGTGCGTCCGGCAGCTCGACGAACCGAAGGCGAGGAGTTCCGCCAGGTGCAAAAGCTCGTGCTCGAAGATCCGCTGCAGGGCTTCCAGGCGGTCTCGGCACGGGACCCCGTTGACCTCGGCGCCCCGGCCCCGGTCTTGGAAATTGGTGAAGAGGAGATGGGTGGAGACGGCGATCTCGTAGACCCGCTGCGGGAGGGGCGGCAGGACCAGGGTCTTGCCCGCTGCGCTGGTCATCCGGGAGGAGAGGCGGAACCGGAGCCGTCCCTGCGCGTCGAGGGCAGGCCGGAACGTTCCCCCGAAGAACCAGCCGTCGTAGAGTTGGAAGAGGAGGGCGAGGTCCGACGTCTCGATGGCGCGAAAGTTCCCGTCCCGGATGAGACGGGAGCGTGCGGTCAGTTCCCGCCGCACCCACAGGGCGCGTGCGGAGGCCTCCGCCGGGCCCCCTTCGGTCCCCTCCAACCGGCGGCGGAGCGCCTCTTCCGGGGACTCCACCCTGGCCGGGACCCGCCGCTGCTCCACCTGGGTCCGGGGACGCGCTTCTAGAGACCCTTCCAGGTCATGACCTTGAACTGGGCCCCGCACTTGGGGCACTCCGCCTGCGCCTCGCGAGGCTCGCCCTTGTCCTTCCTCGCTTCCTGGGAACCGGCACAACCGATCGCCGACCCGGCGAGAAGCGTCAGGAACAGGGCCCAGGACATCCAGCGGCGCATCGTATCTCTCTCCGCGAGCGTCTTGCCGAGGCGCGAAGCCGGCTCTGCCTTGTCGCCGACGCCCTTTGGGCGCCCCGGCGACTTCGACGGGCCGGCACGGTTCCCCCGGAGGGAGGGGCCGACCGCCTCGGGGCATCTACTCCGTATCGAACTGGGGCGGCAGGGGCTGGGGACCGGGGACGATGCCAGCGATGTCCGGGTCTTCCCCGTCTTCCCTCGGGGGGAGGTTCGCCTTGCGCTCCTTCGCCTCTGCGCGCCGGGCACTCTTATCCTGCTTGCGCTCCTGTCGCGCCTTCTCCTTGGCCCTCTTCAGGAACGTCTGTCTGGACTTCTTCGCCATACGGTCACTCCTCGGCTCGGGTCGCCCCGGGCTCTCTCGCACCCGTCACCGGCCCCGCGGGCCGGGACACCCCTCAATCGTCGTCGCGGTTCTTGCCGTCCTCGCGGGCCCAGATCGCGAAATCGCTGAGCCCGGCGTCGTCGTCCTCGTCCTCCTCGGCTCCGAGGAAGAGCTGCCCTCCGCCGCGCTCTCGAAGGGGCCCCTTGGGCACCCGCTCCTCGGTCGAGCGACGGGCCTTCTGGCGTCGTCGGCCACGGGCGGGAGCATCGGGGCCGAACGTGCCCCGGGGCTGGCCGGGATGCTGCAGATCCCCCGAAGCGGGCGGAGCCCACGAGTCCGGGCGGGGAGCGGAACGAGGAGGCGGGCTCCCCGCAACGGTCGGCCGACCCGCCTCCCGTGCGCGCGCTTCGTTGACCGCCAGCGCCCGGCCCTTGAACATCTGTTGGTGGAAACGGCGGATCGCCTCCTCCGCCTGGGCGCGATCGTCGAAATCGACGAAGGCGAAACCGCGGGGCTTTCCGGTCTCCCGATCGGTCGGGAGGCGCACCTGGGAAGGCGGAGCCACCGCGGAGAAGAACTCCTTCAGTTCCGCCTCCGTCACGTCGAAAGCGAGATTCCCTACGAACAATCGAACCGACATCGCTCCTCCAGCCGAACCGTCCTGCCGGCGCACGGCCGCCGCCGGCCTCACCGGCCCCCCTGCGAGGGCAGGGGCAAAGGACGTGCATCTGTTGCGCGCCCGGACGGGCGCCGCTGAGTGGAAAGGGGGGCGGAGCCCCGCGGACCCCGCCCCCCTGCCGTGGACCGGGTCTTAGACCGGACGGACGTTCGAGGCCTGGGGGCCCTTCTGGCCCTGGGTCGCCTCGAACTCCACCGCCTGTCCCTC
This sequence comes from uncultured Thermodesulfobacteriota bacterium, assembly GCA_964528225.1. Taxonomy (GTDB): domain Bacteria; phylum Desulfobacterota; class Deferrisomatia; order Deferrisomatales; family JACRMM01; genus CAZGRT01. The sequence continues at coordinate 3,492 of CAZGRT010000095.1, forward strand.
GGACAGGGTCTTGAAACCCTGGCCCTGGATGGCGCTGAAATGCACGAAGAGGTCAGCCCCGCCGTCGTCCGGCGTGATGAAGCCGAAGCCCTTCTGGTCGTTGAACCACTTCACCGTTCCTTTTGCCATCTTCCCCTTCTCCTGCCGCTGTGGGATTTCTCATCCCGTTGTGAGGCGGCGCGGTCCATGCCCGCCGACCCGCCGTGTGACTCGAGGCAGCGCGACATACCGAAAAAGGGAGAGGCGACGGTCGCCTCTCCCTCGTTGGATGTGCACACCGCGATCGCTGGCCGGCCCGACACGCGCGGCCCGGCACCTGGTTGGGGAGCATACAGCCTGGGGCGGGGCGAGCGCAACCAAAACTCGCGACGCCGGCGCTTCGGATTCCGGGAGCGCCGCTCGACGGGGCCTAACCGCCGTGTGCAGCACCCGCGTCTGCGCCGGAAGGCGGCCGCGGGAACTTCAGTGCCTCGATCAGGACATAGGCCGCCTGCAGGGCCTCGGTGGGGCACAGGGGAAAGCACTCCTTGCAGTTCCAGCACTCCCTGGCCGCGATCTCGGGCACGAAGGCGATCTCCTTGCGGGGCCCCCGATCCACGCAGCCCACCGCATCCGCCTTCGTGACCTCGGTGCAGTAGCGCACGCACAGGCCGCAGTGGATGCAGAAGGACGTCTCCTTCTCGAAGCGGTCCTTGTCCGCCCCGTACTCCCCCGCGAGGGCGTTGAGCCGGGGCGAATCGGGGGCGTGGGCGAGGTAGAGTTCGAGGATGAGCTTGCGGATCCGGTCGATCGCCTCGGACCTCGTGCGGACCACCAGCTTGTCCTCCACGGGGTAGACGCAGCTCGCGACGCGGGTGGTCCTGCCCCGGCTCTCCACCTCCACGAGGCAGAGCCGGCAGCTGCCGAAGGGCTCGAGCTCGTCGTGGTGGCACAAGGTGGGGATCGAGACCCCGGCGCTTCGGGCCGCCTGGAGGACCGTCGTCCCCTCCGCCGCCACCACTTCCTTCCCGTCGATCTGCAGGCGGACGTCACGCATCTTTCTTGCCCTTCTTCACGATGGCTCGTTTGTCTTCCGGCAACGGCGGCGGCACCGGCTCCCCGGAGAGCTTCCGCACGGCGGCGAAGCGCGGGGGGCAGGCCTCCACGCACGTGCCGCACTTGGTGCACTTGTCCTGGTCGACGATGTGGACGAGGTTCTTCCCCCCGGTGATGGCCTCGGCCGGGCACTTGCGCAGGCAGCTCCCGCAGGCCTGGCACTTCTCCGGGTCGATGTGGAACGCGATGAGCTCCTTGCAGGAGAGCGCCGGGCAGCGCTTCTCTGCGATGTGGGCCTCGTACTCGTCGCGGAAGTAGCGCAGCGTGCTGAGGAAGGGGTTCGGAGCGCTCTTGCCTAGCGCGCACAAGGCCGCGTCCGTGGCCACCTCGCAGAGCTCCTGCAGCAGTTCGATGTCGCCCTGCCTGCCGCGGCCCCGGGTGATGTTCGTGAGCACCTTGTGCATCTGCCGGAGCCCCTCGCGGCAGGGGACGCACTTACCGCAGGACTCGTCGGTGAGGAAGTCGACGAAGTAGCGGGCCACGTCCACCATGCAGGTGTCCTCGTCCATGACGATCATGCCGCCGGAACCCATCATCGAGCCCGCCTTGGTGAGTTCGTCGAAGCCCACCTGCAGGTCGAGCAGGCTTTCGGGCAGGCACCCGCCCGACGGCCCCCCGGTCTGCACCGCCTTGAACTTCTTGCCCCGGGAATTCCACCCCCGATCTCGTCGATGATCTCCCGCAGGGTCATGCCCATGGGGACCTCCACGAGGCCGGTGTTCACGATCTTGCCCACCAGGGAGAAGATCTTCGTGCCCTTGCTGGTCTCGGTGCCGAGTTGGGTGTACCAGTCGGCCCCCCGGTTTACGATGAGCGGCACGTTGGCCCACGTCTCCACGTTGTTGAGCACGCTGGGCCGCTCCCACAGGCCCTTGATGTTCGAGCGGATGTACTTGGGCCGGGGTTCCCCTGCCCTCCCCTCGAGAGCCGTCATCAGGGCGGTCGACTCCCCGCACACGAACGCGCCCGCGCCCTGGTGGACCTTGACGACGAAGTCGAAGCCGGAGCCGAGGATGTCCTTGCCGAGCAGCCCCAGCTCCTCCGCCTGCCGTATCGCCAGGGTCACGTTCTCGACGGCCAGCGGGTACTCCTGCCGGACGTAGATGTAGCCCTCGTGGGCGCCGACCGTGTAGCCGCCGATGACCAGCCCCTCGAGGATGGAGTGGGGGTTTCCCTCCAGGAGGGCCCGGTCCATGAAGGCCCCGGGATCGCCCTCGTCCGCGTTGACGATCACGTACTTGGGCTCCTCCGGGGCGTCCCGGGAGCCCTCCCACTTCCGACCCGCCGGGAACCCGCCGCCGCCGCGGCCGCGCAGGTTGGAGCGCTTGACCTCGTCGAGCACCTGCTGGGGCGTCATCTGGAAGAGGGCCTTGGCCAGCGCGGAGTACCCGCCGACCGCCACGTAGTCCTGGATGCTCTTGGGGTCGATCCGGATGTTGGTGCCCAGGATGATCCGCTCCTGGTGCTTGTAGAAGGGAATGTCGGACTCCTTGACCGCCTTCTCGCCCGTGTCCGCGTCCGCGTAGACGAGGCGCTCGACCACCTCCTTCTTCCCGATGGTCTTCTCGACGATCTCCGGCACGTCCTCCGGCTTGACCTGCAGGTAGCAGATCTCCTCCGGGTAGACGACGACGATCGGCCCCCGCTCGCAGAAACCCGGGCACCCGGTCCCCTTGGCGTCCACCGTCCCCTCGAACCCCTGGGCGACGAGCTCCTTTCGGAAGGCGGAGATGACCTCCGCGGCGCCCGACGCCATGCAGCCCGCGCCGGCGCAGACCGAGACGCACGGCGTCCCCGGCGCGCTGCGGGACGAGACCTCCCGGCGGAACTCCTCCAACTCCTCCGCTGAACGCAGACAGCCCATGGTCGTCCCCTATTCGCAGCTCTCGAGCACCTGGGCGGTCTCCCCGGGCGTGAGCTTGCCGTAGGTCTTCTTGTTCACTTCCATGACCGGCCCCAGGGCGCAGCACCCGAGACAGTTGACCGTCTCCAGGCTGAACTTCAGCTCCAGGTCGGTCTCGCCGGGCTTGATGCCGGTGGCGTCCTGGACGGTGTCGAGCACACGCTGCGCCCCGCGGACGTGACAGGCCGTACCCATGCAGATGTGAACCTCGTTGCGCCCCTTGGGCACGAGGCTGAACGCCTTGTAGAAGGTCGCCACGTGCTGGATCCGGGCCATGGGCACCTGCAGCTTCTCGCCCACCCTCTCCAGCGCTTCCCTCGGCAGCCAGTGGTTGGCGCTCTGGATGTCCAGCAGGATCTGGATCAGCGAGCTCGGCTCGCTCCCGTGCTTTTCGATGATCCGGTCGATCGCGTCGATGTCCATGGTCTCCGTCCTGAAAGCTCCTGGCCGTCAGCTGTCAGCCTTCAGCCAAGAACGCGTCAAACCTGCCTCTCCGAGCTGACCGCCGACCGCTGACAGCCGACAGCCGACCGCTCGCCTACGCCAGGGCGTAGCACTTCGCCGCCGCGTCGTAGCGGACCAGCCCGTGCCGGGTGGAACTCCCCAGGTGCCGGGAGACCTCCGAGGGGGTCACCCCCAGGGCCCGCGCGATCTCCCCTGCGGGCAGCGCCTTCTTCTGCAGCAGGGAGGCGATCCGGCTCATCGCCAGCTTCTCCGCGACGGTCTCGCGGAACAACCGCTCGAACTCGGCGCCTCCGAAGAACGCCGCGTACTCCTCTTCCGTCTGGAACCGCACGCGCAGACGCTCGCGCTCCAGGAGCTTCACGTAGGGCACGATCTTCATCGCCGCCTCGAGCCGCGACCGGCGCGCATCGCCGTCGAGCCCCTCGGCCTCGCCGATGGGCCCGAGTTCGCGGATCTGCCGGCTGAAGTCGCTCATGATCTCCGCGAAGCGATTGCCCTCGGCGCCGGAGATGAACTCGATGCGCAGTCGGGCGGGGTCGAGGCCGAGCGCCTGGAGCACCCGCTTGCAGATGTACGACATCCGCAGCGCGTAGAAGTTCCCGTGCGTCGTGTAGTTGCACTCGTTGAGGTGGCACCCGCCGATGAAGACTCCGTCCGCCCCCTTCAGGAACGCGCGGAGGACGAAGGCGAGGTCGACCCGGCCCGTGCACATGACGCGCATGAGCCGCACTTCGGGGCTGTACTGTAGTCTGGAAACTCCAGCCAGGTCCGCAGACCCGTACCCTCACCAGTGGCAGACGAACCCCAGGATCTTCGGTCGGAACTTCACGCTCATCTCGTTTCCTCCTCTGTCAGAAGATCATCCCCTCAGGCCCGCTGCGCGGGCGACGCTCACTCGCCGACCGCGGCGTCGATCTGGCTCAGGAACTCCTCGTCGGTGAAGTGCTTGAGCGAGATGGCCCCGGTGGGGCACACCGCGTTGCACAGCCCGTCGCCCTTGCACAGCACGGGGTTGACGCAGGCCTTCTTGCCCCGCCCCGTCTCGCGCAGCTCCACCGCCCCGTACGTGCACGCCGACACGCACTCGCCGCAGGAGATGCACTTGTTCTCCTCCACCTCGCACACCGACCCCGAGGCGACGACCGTGTCGTGCCACCGGTGACGAAGACGAATTTGGTCATAACGGGCGGCCGGTAAAAGGAAAGTATACCTTCGCAGCGCCGGCGTGACGCTCCGACCGGGCCCCGAGTTCCGTCATTTCGCGAGGCCCCCTGC
>CAZGRT010000096.1:0-2017 GCA_964528225.1 uncultured Thermodesulfobacteriota bacterium
ACCACCTCGTCGCCGGGGTCCACGGTGGCCAGCAGGGCCGCGATCGTGGCTTCGGTCGACCCGCAGGTGACGGTGATCTCGGTCTCTGGGTCCACCTCGAGGCCCAGGAACCGCCGGGTCTGGGCGGCCAGGGCCTCGCGGAAGTTCCGGGCGCCCCACGTGATCGCGTACTGGTTGACGTCGGCGCGGATCGCGCCGCACGCCGCCTCCTTGAGTTCCGGGGGGCAGGGGAAGTCGGGGAAGCCCTGGGCGAGGTTCACCGCCCCGTGGACGAGGGCGTGACGGGTCATCTCGCGGATGACCGACTCCGAGAAGCGGCTCGCCTTCTGGGATACGCGCATGGCGTCTCGGGGGCCTTCGCCGGCCGGGTAGGGCGGCCGGGAGGACCCCGGCCCGCCGCCTCCGGAGCCCGGGGGCCCGGTCTAGTGCTTGAAGCAGCGCTGGCCGGTGAAGACCATGGTCGCGCCCGCCTCGTTGACGGCTTCGACGGCCTCCCAGTCTCGGTTCGAGCCCCCCGGCTGGCACACCGCGGCCACGCCTTCCCGCAACCCCACGTCCACGCCGTCGCGGAAGGGGAAGAAGGCGTCGGAGATCATCGCCGACCCGACGAGCCCGCCCTTGTCCCGTGCGGTCTCCTCGCGCAGTTCGTCCAGTAGCGCCCGCTCGGCCTTGCCGCGGGCCACCCGCAGCTCCAGGTCCTTCATGGGCACCCCGTGGCGGTCGAAGCACAAGGCGTCGGCGTGCTTCGTGTAGGCCTTGAACACCGCGATCTCGGCCACGCCCACGCGATCCTGCTCGCCGGTGCCGATGCCCACCGTGCACCGGTCCTTCACGTAGAGCACCGAGTTGGAGGTGACGCCCTGCTCCACGCACCACCCGAAGAGGAGGTCGTCGAGCTCGGCCGGCGTGGGGGGGCGGGCCACCCGCACCTCGACGCCGTCGCGCCGGGCCACGGCGGGCTGGAAGTCCTCCACCCGGGTGACGGCGTTGAGGGGGGACTGCTGGACGATCAGCCCTCCGTCCGTGAGGCTCTTGAAGTCCACGAAGCGCCGCGACCGGTACTCGGCCAGGCGGTCGAGGCGGGGGACGACCAGGATGCGAAGGTCCTTGCGGCGCCCGAGGATGTCGAGGGTGCCCTCCTCGTAGGAGGGGGCGGCGACGACCTCGAGGTAGTTCGCTACCACCGCCTCGGCGGTGGCGCGGTCCAAAGGTCGGTTCACGACCAGGGCGCCCCCGAAGGCCGCGATGCGGTCGGCGCGGTTAGCCCGGGAATAGGCCTGCTCCAGGCTCTCGGCCTGGGCCGCGCCGCAGGGGTTGTTGTGCTTGAGGATGACGGCCGTGGGCCGGTCCATCAGGAACTTCAGGATGTTCAGACCGTTGTCGACGTCCGTGAGGTTGGTCTTGCCCGGGTGCTTCCCGGCCTGCAGCATGTGCTCCTCGGTGAGGGCCGACACGAGGCCCAGACCCGGTTCGATGAACCGGCACTGGCCGAGCACGAGGTTGCCGTTCATCAGCTCGTAGACCGCCGCCTCCTGCCCGGGGTTCTCCCCGTACCGGAGGCCCTTCTCCACGAGGCCGCCCTGGTCGGGTAGCTTCCAGGTGCGCTTCCGGTACACCAGCGTCTGGTCCCCGAAGGAGACGGTCAGGCGCTCGGGGAAGTGGTCGTCCATCACGGTGCGGTACATCTGCTTCAGGTCGGCCATGGGCTCGCTCCCTCGGGGTCGCAGGAGTGCGCGGCGCCGGCAGGTCGACGCGCGAGACAGCCCTATACCACAGGCCCCGGCGCCCGGAAAAGGCACGCCCCCGACACCCGGTCCCCGCGCCCGGCGGTCTCGTTGACACCCTCTCCGGCGCGAGCCTATAAGGTCGGCTTGGGAGGGAATGCGTGCACGAGATGGGGATTGCCGCGGAGGTGGTACGGATCGCCGCCCCGGAGGCGGCGGCGGCCGGGGCGGAGCGGGTGGCCGCCCTGCGCGTGCGGGTGGGCCGCTGGGCCGGAGTGGAGGTCGAGTGCCTG
>CAZGRT010000097.1:0-5735 GCA_964528225.1 uncultured Thermodesulfobacteriota bacterium
CCGGTGCTGATCGGCGAGCCGGGCGTGGGCAAGACCGCGATCGTCGAGGGGTTGGCCCAGCGCATCGTCCGGGGAGACGTGCCCGAGGGGCTCAAGGACAAGACCGTCTACGCCCTGGACATGGGCGCCCTCATCGCCGGCGCCAAGTACCGGGGCGAGTTCGAGGAGCGGCTCAAAGCCGTGCTCCAGGAGATCAAGAGCAGCGAGGGGCGGATCCTGCTCTTCATCGACGAGCTCCACACCATCGTGGGCGCGGGCAAGGCAGAAGGCGCCATGGACGCGGGCAACATGCTCAAGCCCATGCTGGCCCGGGGCGAGCTCCACTGCATCGGCGCCACCACGCTCGACGAGTACCGAAAGCACATCGAGAAGGACGCGGCACTGGAGCGCCGCTTCCAGCCGGTGCTCGTGGAGGAGCCCTCGGTGGAGGACACGGTCTCGATCCTCCGGGGCCTGCGGGAGCGCTACGAGGTCCATCACGGGGTGCGCATCCAGGACAACGCCCTGGTCGCCGCGGCCGTGCTCTCCCACCGCTACATCTCCGACCGCTTCCTCCCGGACAAGGCCATCGACCTCGTGGACGAGGCGTGCGCCATGATCCGGACCGAGATCGACAGCCTGCCCTCCGAGTTGGACGAGGCCACCCGACGGGTGATGCAGCTCGAGATCGAGGAGGCGGCACTCAAGAAGGAGAAGGACAAGGCCAGCCGGGAGCGCCTTGAGGAGCTGCGCAGGGAACTGGCGGACCTCAAGGCGCGGGCAGACGCCATGCGCGCCCAGTGGGAGAACGAGAAGGGCGCCATCCGGGACGTCCAGGCACTGCGCGAGGAGATCGAGAAGCTGCGCCACGAGGTCGGGCTGGCGGAACGCAACTACGACCTGGAGAAGGCGGCGGAACTCCGCCACGGGAAGCTGCCGGAGCTGGAGCGGCGCCTCCACGAGAAGGAGGGAGACCTCCACGCAAAGCAGGGCGGCGCGAAGCTGCTCCGGGAAGAGGTCACGGAAGACGAGATCGCCGAGATCATCTCCCGCTGGACCGGGATTCCGGTGACACGCCTCATGGAGGGGGAGCGGGAAAAGCTCCTCCGCCTCGACGAGGTCCTCCACCGGCGGGTGGTGGGCCAGGACGAGGCGGTGGAACTGGTGGCCGACGCGGTGATCCGGGCCCGGGCGGGAATCAAGGACCCCAGGCGTCCGATCGGGTCGTTCATCTTCCTGGGCCCCACGGGCGTGGGCAAGACCGAGCTCGCCAAGACTCTGGCCGAGGCACTCTTCGACACGGAGGAGAACCTCGTGCGCATCGACATGAGCGAGTACATGGAGAAGCACACGGTGAGTCGCCTCATCGGCGCCCCACCGGGCTACGTGGGCTACGAGGAGGGGGGGCAGCTCACGGAGGCGGTGCGCCGCAAGCCGTACTGCGTCATCCTCTTCGACGAGATCGAGAAGGCGCACCACGACGTGTTCAACGTGCTCCTCCAGATCCTGGACGACGGGCGCCTCACCGACGCGCAGGGCCGGACGGTGGACTTCAAGAACACCGTGATCATCATGACGTCCAACATCGGCTCACCCCACCTCCTCGAGGGGGTCACCGCGGACGGGGAACTGCGGGAGTCCGCCCGGGAGGCCGTGATGCGCGAGATGAGGGCCCACTTCCGGCCCGAGTTCCTCAACCGCGTCGACGACGTCGTGCTCTTCAAGCCTCTGACGCGCAGGGAGATCGAGGAGATCGTGGGCCTTCTCACGCAGGATCTGGTGCGGCGGCTCCACGAGCGGAGGATCGCCTTCGAGATCAGTCCCGAAGCGCGGCGCTTCATCGCCGAGGCGGGGTACGACCCGGTCTACGGGGCCCGCCCCCTGAAGCGCTACCTCCAGCGCCATCTGGAGACGCGCATCGGCCGCGCGCTGGTGGGCGGCGACATCCTGGACGGTGCGACCGTGACCATCGGGGTCGAGGACGGCGGACTCGCCGTGCACCACCGGAACCCGCAGCCGGAGCAGGAAGCCGGCGAACCCGACGTGGTCGAGGGCGAAGTCGTGGACTGACGCGGGGCCTCCGGCCGACGTCAGTCGGCGCCGCCGGGCACCTCCCGGTCGAAGGAGCGCTGGAGTGCCAGCCGGTTCTCCCGTTCGCGCCTCTTCGCGGCGAGATACTCTTCCCGCGAGAGCTCCTGCAGGGGCGGATACCGGGCCGCGAGATCGAACCAGGTCCCGAGCATGACCTCGAAGCCCTCCGGCTCGGGCACGCCTCGGGTCGCGAGGAAGGCCTCCATCGCCAGGAAGTAGCGCACCGCGTTCCGTTCGACGACGCCGCGCAGACCTCCCACCGGCACCGGATTCCCGCGCTCGTCGTTTCCGTCGGACGAGAAGCCCACCTTGGCCCTGCCGAGGGTCGCCAGGTACAGGGCCGTGGCCCAACGGCTTCTCACGCTGGGCCGATAGGAGCACAGGAACCGCACCTCCGTCCCGTCCCCGGCGCGGACGGCTTCCACCTCGATGCGGTGGTCCCGGGTCCCCATGGGACCCTCGGGCGCGCGCAGCGTCACCCGGAAGGAATTCTCCGCGACGGGACCGGGCGCGAACCGGTAATCCAGGGGAAAGGCCTCCTCCGGGGCCTGGTAGTGCTTGCGGCCGGAGTACAGGCGCAAGATGGTCTCTCCCTCCCGCACCCCGTGAACGCAGGCCTTGGTGTTCAGGTGCAGGAACGCGACGTCGCACCAATCCTCGGGGCTGGCCAGGAGCCGGGCGACGACGTCGAAGGGTTGATCCAGGGTTCCCTCGACTTCGGCGGCCACCCGGGTCTCTTCTTCCTCCGAGGCGACCCGCAGCCCCGATGGGAGCTCGACGACGACGCCCCGACCGGCACGGGGGCGATCGGTCCGGAGGGCCCCCTCCGCCCAGACGACTCCGGCCGCCGCGAGCAACCAGCCGACGGCGACACCTGCGACCACCCGCCCCCACCCGGTGGGCCTTCCTCCCATTCGTTCCCCCTCGGCACCTCGATGCCCGGATTCCACCCGTCCTTCAGGGTAGCAGGAAACGCGAGGGACCGTACCCGACGCACCCTCGGGACCGCGGCGGTCCCTCGATCTCTCCGGCGCCGCGTCTCTCGAGCCGACGAGCTGGAGTCGCGGCACCGGCGTTGGACAGGCCGCGCGCTTCGTGCGATTCTGCGCCCGCCCCCGAACCCCGAGCACGGCACACCCCATGCCCCCTCGCGTCGCGACAATCTGCCTCGTCGGCTGGGCGCTGCTCGCCGGGCCACCACGCGCGATCGCCGACACCCGGGTGCGCGTCGGGGTCTACCCCAACGAACCGGTCGTCTTCGTAGACGAGCGGGGTGTTCCGAGCGGGGTGTTCGCGGACATCCTCCGGGAAGTCGCCCGGCTGGAAGGGTGGGAACTCGTATTCGCCCCTGGAACATGGGAGGAGTGCCTCGCGCGCCTCCGCTCCGGGGAGATCGACCTCCAACCGGCCATCGCGTGGTCCGAGGAGCGGGAGGGGCTCTTCGCGTTCACCCGGGAATGGGTCCTGCTCAACTGGGGGCAGGTCTACGCCCGGGAGGACGTGCCGGTGCGGTCGTTCCTGGACCTCGGCGACCGCACCCTCGCGGCCGGTCGGGGCGACGTCTACTACGACACGCTGCGCCGCGTCGACGGCCTCCTCGGGGTGCGGGCCCGGTACCTGGAGGTGGACGGATACGGCGACGTGTTCCTCTCGCTGGAGGAAGGCCGTGCCGACGCCGGCCTCGTGCCGAGGATCTTCGGCGCCTACCACGAAGCCGAGCACCGCATCGTGCGGACCTCCCTCATGTTCGGACCCACGGAGCTGCGGTTCGCGGCGTCCAAGCGCGCGGCGCCGGCGTTGATCCCGGCCCTCGACCGGCACCTCGCGGCCCTGAAGGCCGCCAGGAACTCCGTGTACCATCGTTCCCTGAGCTACTGGATCGAGGGGGTGCGAACCCTGATGTTCCCCCGGTGGCTGAAGCCGGCTTGGGTGATGGCCGGGGTGGGGGCGGTGCTCCTGATCGTGGGAGGCGCCAACCAGTTCCTGCGGTGGCAGGTGCGCCGGAAGACCCGGGAGCTGAAGGAGACCCTGGCCGCCCAGGAACGCATCGAAGGGGAACTGCGCGTCGCCCACGAAATCCAGATGTCGCTTGTACCGCGCGAGTTTCCCCCCACGCCCGGGTACGAGTGGTACGGAGAACTGCATCCCGCTCGGGCCGTGGGCGGCGACTTCTACGACGTCTTTCCCCTGGAGAGTGACCGCATCTGCTTCGTCGTCGGCGACGTGGCCGACAAGGGGATCCCGGCTGCCCTGCTCATGGCCTCGAGCCGAGCCCTGGCTCGGGCGGCCGCGGCTGCGACGTCCCGCCCCGCGGGGGTGATGGAGGCAATCAACAGGAGCGTGGGACTGAACAACGACGCGTGCATGTTCGTCACGGCCTTCTGCGGGATCCTTTCCACCGCCGACGGGGAGCTGCGCTACGTGAACGCGGGGCACGTCCCTCCCCTGCTGCTCGAGGCGGACGGGTCTCCCCGGTTCCTCGAAGACCCCGGGGCGCCGGCGCTCGGGATCGATCCGGACGCACGGTTCCCCGAGAACGCCATGACCTTCGGTCCCGGCAACGTCCTGCTGCTGTACACCGACGGCGTCAGCGAAGCCCGCGACCCTTCAGGCGAGTTCCTGTCGGGCTCCCGGCTTCGGGAGGCCGCCACCGGCCCCCCCGGCCGGGACGCGGCGCGCATCGTGGAAGACCTGCTCCGAGAGGTCCGTGCGTTTGCCGGGGAAGCCGGGCAGCACGACGACGTCGCGGTCCTCGCGGTGCGCCGCCTGCCCGCACCTGGAGCGCCGGCGTGAGGGCGCACGTGCGGGCTCGGCCCGACCTCGCCGACGTATCCCGCGCCTGCCGGGCCGCGGCCGGGCTGGCGTCCGAGGCCGGGTTTCCGGAGGAGACCGCCTTGGACCTGCGCCTGGCGCTCGAGGAGATCCTGACCAACGCGGTGCGCCACGGCGGAATCCGCGGTCCCGGAGACCGGATCTCCGTACGGCTCTCCTGCGACGAGGCGGGCATCGAGGTGGAGGTCCGCGACCCCGGGGCGCCCTTCGACCCCCTCGGGCACCCGTCGCCGGCCCTCGAGCGGCCCCTGGAGGAGCGCGATCCGGGAGGGTTGGGGATTCTCCTGTTCCGGAGGGTCGCGGGGGACCCGCAGTACCGCCGGGAGTCGGAGGAGAACGTGCTGACCTTCCGGATTCCCCGGGCTGGAACGCCGGCGAGCCGTCCGCCCGCCGAGTCTCGAACCCGTGAGTGAAACCCCGCCCGGTTCCCCGGGGGACCGGCCCATCGAGAGGAGGACGAAATGTCGCTGACCGTCACGTCCCGGGAAGGCCCGGTGGGAGCCTTCACCGTGCAGCCCGCGGGCTCGCTCGACAGCGAAACCAGCGGCGTGCTGGAGAGGCAACTCGGACTGCTCCTGCAAGCGTCTCCCAAGGCCGTGGTCCTCGACCTGAAGGAACTCGCCTACATCAGCAGCGCGGGGGTGCGGGTGGTCCTGGCGGCGAAGAAGGCCCTGAAGGGGAAGGGCGCGGACCTCTTCCTCGCCAACCCCCAGCCGCAGATCCGGAAGGTCTTCGAGATCATCCGGGCCGCGCCGGGGCTGGACATCTTCGAGAGCCTGGAGGAACTGGACCGCTACCTCGCGGAGATGCAGGCACGGGTGGTCCGAAAGGGC
>CAZGRT010000098.1:0-5191 GCA_964528225.1 uncultured Thermodesulfobacteriota bacterium
GTTCGGTTGGCGACACCTACTTCATGTCCCAGGTGAGCGAGGCCGACCTCGCCCGCGAGCGCGCGAAAGCCAGGGAACTGCGAGGGTCGCAGTGGTGGAAGCGCAGGCGCTCCTCGGGGGTGTGCCACTATTGCCGCCGCCGTTTCCCCCCCCGGGAACTGACGATGGACCACCTGGTGCCGCTCATCCGGGGCGGGCGCTCGGTGCGCTCCAACGTCGTCCCCTGCTGCCGCGAGTGCAACGCCAACAAGAAGTACCTACTGCCTCTGGAGTGGGAGGACTACCTGGCGCGGCTCGGCTCCGAGTCTGCGACCGCCGAGGGTCCGAAGGGGGGCTGAGGCCACGGGAAGGCGCCGCGGGAGGTCCCGCGCCCCCGTGGCGGCGGAGCCCGGGCGATGACGACGATGTCCGGGGAGTCGTGCGCGGGGCCGAGTCGTTGCCCCGGGGTTCCTTGCCGGCACCGAGGGGTGGATGGGGATCGAGTTCTCCTGGAGGTCTCCTGCCCGCCAGGAGTTTCGGCGCTCCGGTCCGCCGGCTGCTGTCGCCGCGGGGTGACGGTTCTGGTTCCCGTAAGCGCCCGAGACGAGTATGCTAGCGGAGTAAAATGGTGATCCTATCGTCTCGGAGGCAGTTCGTGCGAAGCAAGTTCCCCCCGGTCGGCGTCCTCCTGATCCTCGTCCTCGCTCTCGGCGGTCTCGTGCAGGCCTTCCCCGGTGGCGAGAAGAACGGGCTGTTCCACTCCCTGGGCGATCCGTACCCCCGGATCGTCCACCAGGTGTTCTACCACGTGGAGAAGAAATACGTGGCTCCCGAGCGTGCATCGCCGCGCAAGCTCGTGGAGGGGGCTCTCCGCGCCCTGGAGACCCAGTATCCCCAGGTCATCGTGGATCTTCACGAGGAGAAGGGAACCGCGACCGTGCGGGTCGACACGGTGGAGAAGACCTTCGACCTGACGCCGGCGGACCGTTTCAGTTCGGCGGCGGACGTGCTCAACACGGTGCTCACCTTCGTCTCGGCAAACCTCGGCGGGGACGTGGAGAAGCGAGACCTCTACTATTTCGCGCTCAACGGGGCCCTGGGTGCCCTGGATCCCCACTCAAACGCCCTCAACCCGAAGCACTTCAAGGAGTTCATGATCGGGACGCGGGGGAGCTTCGGCGGGATCGGCTTCGTCTTCGGCATCCGGGACGGGGACATGACCATCATCACCCCCATCGAAGGCACGCCGGCCGACCGAGCGGGCCTTCGCAGCGGCGACCGGATCCTCTACATCGACGGCGAGCCCACCATCAACATGCCCGTGGACGTGGCGGCCAACAAGATGAGGGGAGAACCGGGGACCCAGGTGACCCTGACGATCGCCCGGGAGCGGTGGCCCGAGCCCCGGCCGCTGACCTTCACCCGGGAGATCATCCACGTGGACAGCGTGGAGAGCTACGTCCTGGACGGGAACGGCCAGACGCCGGTCCTCTACGCGAAGGTGAAGAACTTCCAGAAGGACACCACCGACGAACTGCGCCGGGCCGTGGCCGAGGCCGAGGCGGCCCACCCCGAACTGAGGGGGGTGCTCCTGGATCTCCGGAACAACCCCGGCGGCCTGCTGGAGCAGGCCATCGAGCTTTCGGACGCCCTGCTGGACGAGGGCGTTATCGTGTCCACCCGGGGACCGGAGGACGACGCCAACTCCAGGGCCGACGCGAAGAAGGACGGCGTCCTGACGGCCAAGCCGGTGGTGGTGCTCGTGAACCAGGGCAGCGCGTCCGCCTCCGAAATCGTCACCGGGGCGCTCAAGGCCTCCCGAGCCCTTGTCGTGGGCCAGAAGACGTTCGGCAAGGGCTCGGTCCAGAAGCTCTACCCGCTCACCGACGGCGGAGCACTGAAGATCACGGTCGCCCAGTACCTCACCCCGGGCGACATCTCGATCCAGTCCATCGGCGTGGAGCCTGACATCACCGTCTACCCGGTCCAGATCAAGCCCGGGCGCGTGCGCCTGGGCCCGCCGCCGAGCCACATGGAGGAGGCGGACCTGGAAAACGCATTCAAGGACTGGGGCAATGCCTCGGAGAAGGCCTGGGCGGAGATCCCGTTCTTCGAGCCTGTGCGGGACGAAGACGGCGAGGATGAGCGCAGCTTCGCGGAGTTGACGCGCGACGAGAAGCTGACCCGCCTGGCCGAGGACTTCGAGGTCCGGCTCGCCCGGCGAATCCTCGCCGGGGCGAAGCCGAGCGACCTTCGCTCGGCCCGGTCGGCCCTCCTCGATGCGGCGCGGGCCGCGTTGCCCGCGGTGCTGCAGGAGGAGGAGGAAAAGATCGGCCGCGCCCTGGCGGAAGTCAGCGTGGACTGGAAGCCCGGTGCGGGCGGCGGGGGAGCCCGCCTGGTCGTTCGCGCTGCCGAGGCTGCCCGGCTGGAGGCGGGGGGGAAGGCGTCGGTCATCCTCACGGTCGGCAACGAGGGGACGGCGCCCGCCCATCGCGTCTGGGGGCGCACCGAGTCGGACAATCCGCTGCTCCGCAACCTCGACTTCGCGTTCGGCACGATCGGGCCGGGCGAGTCGCGCAGTTGGGCGGCCGAGGTAGAGGCTCCGAAATCGAGCCTGTCGCGCTGGGACACGCTGACCCTCAACCTCTTCCAGGAACGGGCGGAGGCGGGTTCCGGCGCTGCCGAGGCGGAGACGGTCGCCATGGCGCGTCCGGAATTCGCGTACGCGTACGAGATGACCGACGAGAACGCCACCGATCCGGCGCGCTCCGGCGACGGTGTGCTCGAGGAGGGGGAGAGGGCGGTCCTCACGGTGCGGCCGCGCAACCGGGGTGATGCGGCCAGCGGGTCGGCCGAGGTCAACATCCGGGGCACGGAGAAGGAGCAACTCTACCTCGAGGCCGCGAGGCACAAGGTCGAGGGCCTCGCACCCGGCCAGGAGTCCGAGGCGAGGATGGCCTTCCGGCTGGTGAAGCCCGATGAGGAAGGCAAGGTCTCCGTGGGGGTGAGCATCTCCGACCGGGACTTCGGCGCCTTCTTCTCCGACAACCTGGCCTTTCGCGTGGGCGAGGCCTACGCCCGCCGGGAGTCCCGGGTGCCCCCCGCCATCGCGTTCGAGGCTCGACCGCCGCTGCGGACGTCCAAGGAGAAGGTCTCGCTGGAACTGGCGGTCACGGACGACGAGGAGGTGAAGGAGTTCTACGCCTACCTCGGGGACAAGAAGATCCGTTACGAACGGAACCGCGACGGCGGGAAGCGGCTGCGCCTCAAGCTCACGGTACC
This sequence comes from uncultured Thermodesulfobacteriota bacterium, assembly GCA_964528225.1. GTDB lineage: Bacteria > Desulfobacterota > Deferrisomatia > Deferrisomatales > JACRMM01 > CAZGRT01. Next base: position 3,262 of record CAZGRT010000098.1, read on the forward strand.
CCTCGAGGTCGGCTCCAACCGCTTGGTCCTCGCCGCCCGGGACCAGAAGGACCTCCTGACGAGCCAGACGTTCTTCATCTTCCGAACCGCGGGAGACAGTGCCGGTCCCGAGCTCGGGATGCGCTGAACATCCGGAGCCGGTCCCGTCGGGGCCGGCTCCGCAGCACGTGCCTCTGGATGCCGACCCCCATCACACACTCCGGTTTCGTAGGCTTGTTGGGTCGCCCCAACGTCGGCAAGTCGACCTTGCTGAATCGGGTGCTGGGGCAGAAGCTCGCCATCACGAGCCCCAAGCCCCAGACGACCCGCAACCGCCTGGCCGGGGTTGTCAACCGCGGGCCCGTGCAGTTGGTATTCCTGGACACGCCTGGCGTTCACCGGGGCAGCAAGCCGATCAACCGCTATATGGAGCGGGAGGCCCTCGCCTGCCTTCCGGACGTGGACGCGATCGTCCTGCTGGTGGACGCGGCGGAGGGGCGCCGGTCGGACGACGAGGAACTCGCCCGCAGGATCTCGGGCGCTCGGGTGCCGGTCATCCTGGCCGTGAACAAGGCCGACGTCGGGCGGACGTCGACCGACGCGTTCGCGTCGCTCCTCCCGTTTCACAGCGTGCACCGGATCTCGGCCTTGACGGGCGCCGGCGTCGAGGCACTGCTGGACGATCTCGTCTCCCTGCTTCCCGAGGGCCCCGAGTACTTCCCGGACGACGCGCTCACCGACCGCTCGGAGCGCTTCATCGCCCAGGAGTTCATTCGCGAGAAGGTGTTCGAGCTCACCGGCGAGGAGGTGCCGTACAGCGTGGCCGTCACGGTGGAGTCCTGGAAGGAGCGCGAGAACGGGATGGTGGTGGTGCACGCGACGATCCACGTGGAGCGCGACAGCCAGAAGGGGATCGTGATCGGCAAGGGAGGGCACCTGATCAAGGCCATCGGCCAGCGGGCCCGTGAGGACCTGGAGGCCCTGCTCGGGACCTCCGTGTTCCTGGACCTCCACGTGGCGGTGGAGCACAACTGGACGCGGGACCCCCGGGCACTGCGGCGCTTCGGGTACGAGGCGCCCCGATGATCGTCGCCATCGTGGGGCGCCCCAACGTCGGCAAGTCCACCCTCTTCAACCGGCTGGCGGGCCGCCGGCTCGCCATCGTGGAGGACGTGCCCGGCGTGACCCGGGACCGCCACTACACGGAGGTCGACTGGGGGGACCGGCGCTTCATGCTCGTGGACACGGGAGGCCTGGATCCGGACTCGGCGGACGACCTCGTGGTCCAGACGGGCCGCCAGGCGGCGCACGCCGTGGAGGAGGCGGACCTCATCCTCTTCGTGGTGGACGCCCACCAGGGCATGTTGCCCCCGGACGTGGAGATCGCGCGCTACCTGCGCCAGCGTTCCAAGGACGTGATCCTGGTCGCGAACAAGGTGGACGGGCCGCGCTGGGAGGCGGCGGCCGCCGAGTTCCACGCCGTGGGCTTCCCCGACGTGGTCGCGATCTCCGCGGAGCACGGGCGGGGGGTCGGGGAGCTCGACGATCTGCTGGAGGGCCGGATCCCGGTGTCCGAGGCAGGGCCGGAGTCTGGCGAGGAAGAGATCCGGATCGCAGTCCTCGGCAGGCCGAACGTGGGGAAGAGCTCGCTGGTCAACCGGGTGGCGGGGCGAGAACGGGTCGTGGTGAGCGACCGGCCCGGGACCACCCGAGACCCGATCGACCAGCGGGTGCGGGTGCAGGGGAGGAACTACCTGCTCATCGACACCGCGGGCATCCGCCGGCGAAGCCGGGTGGAGGAGGGGGCGGAGCGGTGGAGCTCGCTGCGGGCGATCCGGACGATCGAGCGGGCCCAGGTCTGCGTGGTGCTGGCCGACGCCACCGAGGGATGGACGGACCAGGATGCCCGCATCCTCTCCCTGGTGCTGAAGGGAGGCAGGGGAGCCGTCCT
>CAZGRT010000099.1:0-19578 GCA_964528225.1 uncultured Thermodesulfobacteriota bacterium
CTCGTGGGCGATGATGTAGGCGAGCGTCGTCTTCCCGAGTCCGGGCGGTCCGCTGAAGAGCACGTGGTCCAGGGGCTCCCCCCGCCGGCGCGCCGCCTCGATGAACACCTTGAGGTTCTGGCGCAGCCGCTCCTGGCCGACGTACTCGTCCAGGGTCGGGGGCCGCAGCAGGTTGCCGACCGCCGCGTCCTCCTCGAAGCGTTCCGGGTCCACCGGGCGGTTGAGGTCATTCATGGGAAACGGTCACCGCTTGCTCGCGAGTCGCTTGAGGGACTCGCGCACCAGGTCCTCCAGGCCGGAGGCCCCCCCGGCCGACGCGGCCTCCACCGCATCCCGGGCTACCTTGGCGGGGTAGCCCAGGGACGCGAGGGCCTCCAGGGCGTCGGACTCGACCTGCCCGGTCGGGCCCCGGGCGGGCGCCTCGCCCCCGGCCCCCACCTTGTCCCGCAGTTCCACGACGAGCCGCTCGGCCAGCTTCTTGCCCACCCCGGGAACCGCGGTGAGCGCACGGTGGTCGGCCGTCCCCAGGGCCCGCCTCAGGGCGGGGGCGCTCAGGCCCGAGAGGATCTTCAGGGCGAGCCTCGGTCCCACCCCGCTCACTCCTTGCAGGAGGCGGAAGATCTCCTCCTCCTCGGCCGTGGCGAACCCGTAGAGGCTGATCTCGTCCTCGCGCACCACCGTCACCACCCGGAGGCGGCAGTCCCGCCCGGGCGCCGGCAGGTCCGCGTAGGTCGAGAGGGGAACGTGGACGAGGTAGCCGACGCCGCCCACCTCGACGACGACGTGGCCGGGGACGGCCCGCTCCACGCGCCCGGACAGGCTCGCGATCAACGGGACACCGCCCGCCGCCCGCCGCAGGCCTCGAGGGTGCGGCGGGTCTGCAGGTGGCAGATGGCGACGGCGAGCGCGTCGGAGGCGTCCTGGTTCGCGCGCTTGGGGAGGGCGAGGAGGCGGCGCACCATCTCCTGCACCTGGTGCTTCTCCGCCTTCCCGTAGCCGACGACCGCCAACTTCACCTGCATGGGGGTGTACTCCACCACGGGAAGCCCCCCCATCTCGGCCGTGAGCAGGGCTACGCCCCGCACGTGGCCGAGTTTGAGCGCCGACTGGGAGTTGCGGGCGTGGAAGATGCTCTCCACGCCTACCTCGTGGGGGGCGTGGGTCTCGATCACCTGGCGCAGGCCCCGGTAGACCGCGAGCAGGCGCGTGCCGAGGGATGAATCGGCCGGCCCCGCGAGCGTGCCGTGGCCTACGTGGACGAGACGGGAGCCGTGCCTCTCCACCACCCCGTAGCCGGTGGTGCGGGATCCGGGGTCGATACCCAGGATGCGGATCATCCCGCCTCGGCGAGGCGCTCCATCTCCTCGGCGTCGATGTCGAAGTTCGAGTAGACGTGCTGGACGTCGTCGTTGTCCTCGAGCATCTCCATGAGGCGGAGCATCTGCTCTGCGTCCTTGCCGTCGAGCTTGACCGTGTTCTTGGGGATCATGGTGACTTCCGCCGACTCCACCGCGAGACCGGCCCCGCCGATCGCCTCGCGCACCGCGTGGAAATCCTCGGGCTCGGTGGTCACCTCCCACACGTCTCCCCCGTCCGCCACGTCGAGGGCACCGACCTCCAGGGCCACCTCCATGATGCGATCCTCGGCCACGGCGTCCTTGGGGACCGCGACGTACCCCTTGGAATCGAAGAGCCAGCCCACGCAGCCGGTCTCCCCGAGGTTGCCCTTGTTCTTGGCGAAGGCGTGGCGAACGTCCGCCACGGTGCGGTTGCGGTTGTCGGTGAGCACCTCCACCAGCACCGCCGCTCCCCCCGGACCGTACCCCTCGTAGGACACCTCCTCGTACACCTCGCCGCTGCCCTCGCCGGTGCCCTTGCGAATGGCGCGGTCGATGTTGTCCCGGGGCATGTTGGCCTCCCGGGCCTTCTCCACGGCGAGCCGGAGCCGGGGGTTCATCTCCGGGTCTCCCCCGCCCAGCTTGGCCGCCACGGTGATCTGCTTCGCCAGCTTCGCGAAGACCTTGCCGCGCCTCGCGTCCTCGCGGCCCTTGCGGTGCTTGATGTTGGCCCACTTGCTGTGACCCGCCATGCGCCCTGCTCTCCTGATCCTGTCGATCCGCCCCGGAACCGGCCGTCAAGGTAGCAGAATCGCGCCCGGCCCGGAAGCCCCCGGACCCGGCCGCGCCTTGACGTCCGGCGGCTCCTGGTGTATCCAAAGCGGTCCCTCCAGCCCGGAGAAGCGCCATGTCGCCGCCCCGCCTCGCCCTCCTCGCCACGCTCGCCGTCCTGCTGCTGGCGACGGCCGCCCGAGCCGCGGTCTACGTGACCGACCAGTTGGAGATCACGCTCCGGTCGGGGCCGACGCTGGAGAACCGCATCCTCAAGATGCTGGGCAGCGGGACGTCGCTGGAGACGCTCGAGGAGCGCGAGGGGTGGACCCGGGTGCGGACCGGCGGCGGGGACGAGGGGTGGGTGCTGACCCGCTACCTCACCAACGAACCGCCCAAGGGGCCGCGCCTGGAGGCGGCGGTGCAGCAGTTGGAGAGGCTGAAGACCGAGACCGCCGGCCTCAGGGGGGAACTGGAGGCGACGCGCAAGGACCGCGACCGGCTCGCGGGGGAGGGCCGGCAGTTGCAGGCGCGCCTCGACGCCGTGGAGAAGGAGTACGCGGCCTGGAAGAAGACCAACGAGAACGTCGTCTCCCTGCAGGAGCAGGCGACGAACCTGGAGGCGGAGCACAAGGCCTCGCGGACCGAACTCGATCGCCTCCAGGCGGAGAACAAGAGCCTCAAGGCCCGCGAGACCTTCTACTGGTTCTTCTCGGGAGTCGTCGTTCTGCTCCTGGGCTGGGCGCTGGGCTTCTTCTACTCGTCCTCCCGCGCCAAGATGAAGTCCCAGGGTCGCCTGCGGTTCTGAGCCGCCCGGCAGTCCGCCGTCCTCAGCCCGCCCGGCCGAGGACGTGGTCGACCACGAGGTCCCCCACCTCGCTCGTGGAGTACCCCATCCGGCCCGCCGCGAGGCTCTTGAGCTTGCGCGACGTCACCCACTCCACCGCCTTCTCCACCTTGTCGGCGGAAGCCTCCTCCCCCAGGTGGTCGAGGAGCATGCCCGCGGCCGCGATGGCGGCCAGCGGGTTGATCACGTTCTTGCCGGTGTACTTCGGGGCGGATCCCCCGATGGGCTCGAACATGCTCACGCCCGCCGGGTTGATGTTCCCCCCGGCGGCGACGCCCATCCCGCCCTGCACCATGGCACCGAGGTCCGTGATGATGTCGCCGAACATGTTGTCGGTGACGATCACGTCGAACCACTCGGGGTTCTTCACCATCCACATGCAGCACGCGTCCACGTGGGCGTAGTCGCGCTCCACGTCGGGGTACTCGCGCCCGACCTCGTTGAAGGTGCGCTCCCACAGGTCGAAGGCGTAGGTGAGCACGTTGGTCTTGCCGACCAGGGTGAGCTTCTTCCGGCGGTCGCGCTTCCGGCAGTACTCGAACGCGAAGCGCACGCAGCGCTCCACGCCCTTGCGCGTGTTGACCGACTCCTGGACCGCCACCTCGTCGGGCGTCCCCTTGCGGAGGAAGCCCCCGGAGCCCACGTAGAGGCCCTCGGTGTTCTCCCGGACCACCACGAAGTCGATGTGCTCCGGGCCCTTGTCCTTGAGCGGGGTCTCGACGCCCTCGTAGAGCTTGACCGGGCGCAGGTTCACGTACTGGTCCAGGGAGAAGCGGAGCTTGAGCAGCACGCCCTGCTCCAGGATCCCGGGCTTGACGTCGGGGTGCCCGATGGCCCCGAGGAGGATCGCGTCGAACCCTCGAAGCTCGTCGACCGCCGCGTCCGGGAGGGTCTCTCCGGTCTTGAGGTAGTGCTCGCCGCCGAAGGGGAAGTGCCGCCGCTCGGTCCGGAAACCGCCCGCCTGGGCGGCGGCGTCCAGCACCTTGAGCGCCTGGTCGGTGACCTCGGGCCCGGTTCCGTCGCCGGGAATGACCGCAATGCGATAGGTCTTGCCCATGGAATCCTCCATGTCCGTCGTGGCCGTTTCGAAAAAGGGCCGACATGACACCACCGGATCCCCGCGTGAGTCAAATGGAATGCGGCGGCGCGCGGGGGCGGGACCGGGAGGGCACCGCACTTGGGAGTGTGCCGAGGCCTTTGCACTTTACAGCGCGAGCGGGGCAGTCTAAGATCCGGCCGGCCTTTAAGGGCACGGACTGGTTGCGGGGACCGCTCATGGAGTCCGCCCGAAGCATCCTGTACATCGAAGACAATCCCACAAACTTTCGCCTCGTGGAGAGACTGCTGCGAGACGAGGGTTTCGACGTGCTCCACGCCCGCGACGGCTTCGAGGGCATCCCGAAGGCCGTCGAACAGCGGGACCGGCTGGACCTCGTCCTCCTCGACATCAACCTCCCGGGCATGGACGGCTACGAGGCCGCCACCAAGCTCAAGACCCTCGAAGGCTTCGACTCCATCCCCATCGTGGCCGTCACCGTGAACGCGTTGACCGGCGACCGGAAGCGGTCGCTGGCCGCGGGCTGCGACGGCTTCATCCTCAAACCCATCGACATCCACTCCTTCCCGACGCGGGTGCGCGAGTACATCGGGGGCCGGCGCGAGAAGATCCAGGGGGCGGAGGAGAGCTACTACCTCCGCGAACACAGCCGGAAGCTGGTGGACCGCCTCGAGTCGAGCCTCGGCCAACTGCGGGTCACCACCGAGCAGGTGCGCCACAAGGATAAGCTCGCGACCCTGGGCGAGATGGCCGCGAGCATCGCCCACGAGCTCAACAACCCGCTGTCGAGCATCTCCTTCGCGGCACAGCTGCTCCTCCGGGAGGCGCCCCAGACCGGGCGCCAGCGCCAGCACCTGGAGATGGTCGGCCGCAACGTCGCCAAGATCCAGAAGCTCGCCGAGGCCCTCACCTCCTTCGCCCGCCCCTCGGACGGCGCGAGGGACCTCGTGGACCCGGTGCGGGCCCTGGAGGAGTCGGTGCTCCTCTCGGAACACGAGTTCCGGACCCGCCAGGTGGAGGTGGAACGGGACTTCGCCCCGGAGGTCCCCGCGGTGTGGGCCAACGAGGGGCAGCTGCACCACGTGTTCCTCAACCTCCTGCGCAACGCGGCCCAGGCCGTGGAGACCCGGGTCCGTCAGGACGCGGACAACGGCGGCATAGCCTGGGAACCCGGCCGGGTGACCTTGAGGGCCCGGCGCGACGAGGGCAGCTTCGTCTCGATCGACGTCTCCGACAACGGGTGCGGGATCCACCCGGAGTACCAGGAGCGCCTCTTCACTCCCTTCTTCACGACCAAGCCCCGGGGCCAGGGAACCGGCCTGGGGCTCTACATCGTGAAGCAGATCGTGGACGACCTCGGCGGGCGCATCGACGTCCAGAGCGCGGTGCACCGAGGCACCACGTTCCGCATCCTGCTGCCCCGCGACGCCAAGTCCGCGAGGCCCGGTTGATGGTCACCGCCCTCGACCGAGCCGCCTTCGACCGCCCGCTCCCGACCCTCCCCGTCGTCGTCGTCCGCCTCCTCGCCGTCTACGCGGCCGAGGATTACGCCGTCGGCGACGTGGTCCGGGTCCTGGAGACCGACCCGGCCCTGAGCGGCCGGATCATGCGCCTGGCCAACTCGGCCTACTACGGGTTCCGGAGCCGCATCGACACGGTTGCCCACGCCGCGGTGCTCCTCGGAGAGGCCACGGTGCAGGCGGTGGCGCTGGGGGCCTCCCTGCTGCGAACGTGGAAGGGCAGGCCCCTTCCCCCCGCCGTCGAGGACGTGTGGCTCCACTCCTTTCTGGCCGGCTTCGGCTGCCGGGAACTCGCCCTCCGGCTCCCTCCCGGCACGCTCCCCGCCGACCCGGACGCGATCTTCCTCGCCGGGCTCCTCCACGACGTGGGGAAGATCCTCTTCCTTTCCCAGGACGAGGCGGGGTACGCGGCGGACCTGGCGGAGGCCGGGAGCAGCTCAGAGCTTCGCGGCCGGGAGATCCGGCGCTTCGGCGCGGACCACGCCGAGGCGGGGGCCGAACTGCTCGGGGCGTGGCACCTGCCACCGTGGCTGTGCGCCGTGGTGGGGAGCCATCACGAGGGCGAGCTGCGATCGGAGTTCGAACCGGTCCGCGAGGTCCTGGCCGCCGCCCACGCGGCCTGCCGGGGAGAGCCCGCGGCCGGGACGCGGCTCGTGCCCGCCGCCCTGGCCGACGACCTGCTGGACCGCCTCGCCGAAGCCCGCCCCGAGGCCGAAGCATTCTACCGGGCGATCTCATGAGAGCACGGCGCCCATGACGCCTCCTGCCGACGATCGAGCGACGGAGAGCCTGGAGCAGCACCGGGAACTCTTCGCCCGCGCGCTGGCCGGTTCGGCCCGGGAACTCGAGGGCAAGGTCGAAGAACTGGGGGTGCTGCGGCAGATGGGGCGGCTCTTCGAGCGCTCGACCCGTCTCGACGACCTCGCCTCCCACGTCCTGCCGATCCTGCTGCAGCTCTCGGAAGCCCGGAACGCCTCGATCATGGTGCTCCCCAAGGGCGCGGAGGAACTGACGTTGCTCGCCGCCCTGGGGCGCGACGAGGGCAGGGTGGCCTTCTTCGGGCTGGGCGGGTACCCCCACCGCCTCTTCCGCATCGGCGAGGGTCTGGCCGGATGCTGCCTGGCTGGGGGAGAGCCCCTGGAGGCCGAAGAAGCCGCCCGCGACGAGCGCTTCATCCCCGGGTTCGGCAAGGTGGGGGTCGGGAGCCTCATCTGCATCCCCCTGATGGTTCGCGACGAACCCCTCGGGGTCGTCAACCTCAGCCATCCCGAGCCGCGGGCCCTGGTCGGCCGCCGACTGCCGATCCTCGCCACGCTGTCGAGCTACCTCGCGGTTGCGCTCTCCCAGGCCCTGCTCTTCGACGAACTCCGCGCCTCGAACCGGAGGCTCGAAGAACGGGTGCGGGGCCGCACCCGGACCCTCGAGCGCACGGTCCGCGAACTCGAGCAGGCCCGGGCCGACCTGGCGACCCACAGCGAGGTCCTCGAGGAAAAGGTCCGCGGACGGACCCGGGAGTTGGAGGCCGCCCTCGGCCAGGTCCGGGACCAGAACATCCGGCTCGAGGAGGCCAACCGGATCAAGGACGACTTCCTCAACAACATCAACCACGAGCTCAAGACCCCGCTGAACGCCATCATCGGATACGCGGGCCTCCTGCTCCGGGAGACCGCGGCCACCCTGGGCGCGGAGCAGCGGGCCGACCTCGAACTGATCGAGGCGAACGGCAAGCACCTCCAGCAGATCCTGGAGAACATCTTCTCGCTCAAGGACATCGAGAGCGGGGAGCTGGAACTCGCCCGGGTCCCGTCCGACCTCAGCGAGATCATCCGCTCCGTGGCTGCCTCCCTTCGGCCCCGGGCCCAAGAGAAGGGGCTCGGACTGCAGGTGGAGGCCGAGGAGGGCCCGCCGGTCCCCCTCGACCCCACCCTCATCCGACGCGTGCTCTTCAACCTTCTCGACAACGCGGTGAAGTTCAGCTACGAGGGCGACGTCACGATCCGCCGGCGGGAGGCCTTCCGCCACCCGGAACGCCCCCAGGAGGACTGCCCGCCCGAGCGGGGCGGGGTTCGCTGTGCCGTGGTCGAAGTACAGGACCGTGGCAAGGGCATCCAGGCCGAGGACGTGGACCGGATCTTCCAGAAGTTCCAGCAGGCGGAGGTCCCCACCCGCAAGAGCGAGGGGGGGTCGGGCCTGGGCCTGACCATCGCCAAGAATCTCGTGGAACTGCACGGGGGGAGGATCTGGGTCACCAGCCGGCCGGGCCGCGGGAGCACCTTCGGGTTCAACCTGCCCCACGACTCCTGACCGCGGCCGCGGGCCGTGTTGACACCCGGACCGTGGGGTCTCTACCATGCCGGCTCGTTTCTTTCGTCACAAGCCAGCACAGCGAGCACAGGGGAATGCCGTGAGCCCGTGGAATCGACGCAGCTTCCTCCAGGCGGGGGTTTTCGGTACTGCCGGCCTGGCCATCGAGAACCGCTCGCGGCTTCTGCGGTCGGCAGAGAAGCCGTGGAACGCCGGCAACGGCCGCTCCCTGAAGAAGTTTCGCGACCCCGCCCCTACCGTGTGCCGGATGTGCCCCGCCCGCTGCGGCATCGTCGTCAACCGGGACGGCGACCGGGTCGTGCAGGTGCTGGGGAGCCCCGGAGCCCCCACGAACCAGGGCGGCGTCTGTTCCCGAGCCTTCATGGGCCTCGAGCGGCTCTACGACGCAGAGCGGCAGCTCCGTCCCCTGCGCCGCAAGGGCCCGCGTGGGTCGGGGAACTGGGAGGCGATCTCGTGGGACCAGGCCTTCGACGAGATCGGCGCACGGCTCGGCCGGGGCCGTAACGTCCTCCACCTGGACCACGAGGAGCTACTGGTCGAGGACCTGCGGGGGGCGCTGGCGTGGGACCAGGTCCTGGTGGACCGCCCTCTGCCCGGCCGCCCCGGCCCGGGGTCCGGCGCCCGGTGGTACGGCGCCCCGGCCCTCGGCCCGGACGCCTCCCGGGCGCGCACGATCCTGCTTCTGGGCGCCAACCCCTTCGACGGTCGCTTTTCGGTTCCCCTGGTCCGGGATCTCATGACGGCCCGCGCCCGCGGGGCGTCCATCCACCTTCTCGACAGCGTGGAGGGGAGCACGGGCAGCGTGGGCGAGTGGCACCCGGTGTCTCCCGGCACCGAGGCCGTTGTCGCGTTCGGTATCGCCCTCATCTTGCTCCATCGGGACGCCTACGACCGGGAGAGGCTGGCCGAGACGATCTCCGACGACCCGGACGCCTTGCGGGATGCGCTGGCTTCCTACACCCCGGAGGCGGTCGAGCAGGCCACCGGCGTCTCCCCCGGCACCCTCGTCTCGCTCGCCCGAGCCTTCGGTGAGCGCCGCCCCGCGCTGGCTCTCGCGCCGAAGGGCTCGGCCGCGGAGCCCGCGGCGGCGCTGCTAAACCACCTCGCGGGAACCGTGAACCGGCCCGGGGGCATGGCTACGGCCCGGGGCCCATTCTTCGTGAAGGCCCTGGCGCCGGACCGCACCCCGGCGGCATTTCTGAAGGGTCTGGCGGAGGGTTCGGAGCGCGCTGACCTGTACTGGGTCGTGGACGCGGATCCCGCCTACCGGGCCCCCTCCGGCGGTGCCGTTGCCGAGGCGCTCCGCGAGCCGGACCGGGTGGGCCTTCTCGTCGCCATGGATACCCACCTGACGGAGACGGCGGCCCTGGCCGACCTCTTCCTCCCCATGGCCACCCACCTGGAGAGTTGGGACCTCGCGGAAGGGTGCCTGCCGGACGGCCGCCCCTACCTGTTCCTGCAGCAACCGGTGACGCGGCCGCGCTCGGAACCCGACAAGCTGAAGGATCCCGAAACGAAGCACCTGGAACTCTTCGAGCCCAGCCCCCGGCCCCTCGGCGAAGCGCGCAGCCTGCCCGACGTGCTGCTCCAGTTGGCCCGCCGACGCGATCCCGGCTCGGTGCCCTTCGAGAACTCCAAGGACTTCCTCTTCGAGGTGCTCCGCAAGTCCTGGGGCCCCGGCAGCCTCGAGGCCCTGACGCGGCGGGGCATCTGGGTGAGCGGGGAGGGCCGCGCCCCCACCCCGACCGAGCGCGTGAGCCTCCTGGGCGGCATTCCGGAGTTCGGTGAAGTGCCCCCCTCGGATCCGCCGGAGGCCGGCAGCCTCCTCCTCGTGCGGTACGAGCCGGCCACCCTGCCCGCGGCGTTCCCCAACACCCGCTGGGGCCGGGAGATCGAGCACCGCTGCGACGCGCTGCTGCACCCCTCCACCGCCCGGGGACTCGGGCTTCGCGCCGGCGACACGGTGGTGATCCGCTCCGAGGGCCGGGAAGTGCGCGCGAAGGCGAGACTGCTCGAGGGCATCCACCCCTCGGCCATCGCGCTCCCGGACGGCTTCGGGCACCGGGGCGGGGGCTCCGTGGCGCAAGCCCTGCCGACGGCGCCCGCCGGGGAACACCGACCCTACCTGGTGCGGCGGCGGGACTTCCTGGACAATCCCTTGGGGCTCGCGGAGGAGCGCACCGCCCCCGGGGAGCCCATCTGGTGGGAGGAGGCCGGCCCGGGGGTCTCCGCGAACGCCCTCTTCCCGTTCCGCCTGGGGAACGAGGGCGTCCAGGACTGGGGCCCGCTGCCCGTCGAGGTGCGGAAGGCGTAGCTCCCGCGGAGGGCGCTGTCCGAACGAGGCGCGAAGGGGCCGGCTCCTCTCGGGATCCGGCCTCTTCCGTTCTCTCTCATTCTTCGTGTCCTCCCCCTCTGCCCTCGCCCCTCTCCACGACCGCCCCCGCCGACTTGACGTCCGTGGCGCGGCGCGTAGTCTCGCCCGCAGGGCTCAGCCCGGGGAGCGTCCCGGATCGACTGCGGGGAGCGGGACCATGACAAGACGCGCGGCAGCGATGGTAGGACTCGTCGTTCTCCTGGCGTTGGGGGCGCCCCCGACACGGGGGGAGGAGTATCGTCTCGAGCGCTACAAGTTCGAGTGGGTCGTCGCCGACATCGGGGACGTCACCCTGAGCGTAACGAAGACGGAGGAGGGGACCCGGCTGGGCCTCTATCGGCGGAGCGGCCTGTGCTGCTTCGACCGGTTCACCGTCGAGCAGGCCGTGGAGATCGGGAAGTTCCTCGCCTCCGCCCTGGAGCGGCAGACCTCGCCCGAGCCCTCCACACGGCCCTCCGCTCCGGAGTACGTCGACGCCTGCGGCTGCATCCTGGAGTTCGAGACCCGCTACGAGGGGACCTTCTCGGTGTGCTTCAACAAGAAGGGGCAGAGCCCATACCGGTTCTGCCTCGACCGACCCGGCGCCGAGACCCTGCGGGACCTCCTGCTCGATGCCCCGGACCTCGTGGGGTTCGTGGACCGGAAGATCTGCCCCTGAAGGCGGGGCGGGACAGGTCCCGCCTCGGGGCGCCCCCTACCCTCGCCCGAAGTCCCCCGCGTACTTCCGGGCCCCCTGGCTGGATCAGAGGCCCTTTCACCCGGCCTCTGACTTCGGTCTTTCTAGCACAACGGTATCGTGTGAGCGGCCGGCCACACCTGCCGGAACCACCGTCAAACCTTTTCAGAAACGCCGCCAAAGTTCTACCCGGTCGCTGCACACGGTTGTTCTGCAGCGATTCAAAGGCGACCCGCTCCACTGCTACCCGGACGCTAGGCTGCCCAGGGCCGTCGTGAAATTATTTGAACCCGCAGCGCACCATATTGGGAAGATCAGTGCCCCTCAGTCTTTCCTTCGACGATCCGGTCGGTAAGAGCGAACAGGACGCCCGAGACCACGAACGTGAGATGGATTCCGACGCGCCAGCCAAGCTGCGTGTTCGTCATCCTGTCGGCGCCGATGAATGCCTTCAGGAGCTCGATCGCCGAGATGGCCACGATGGCGCCCATGAGCTTCACTTTCAGGTCAGTAAAGCCGACCTTGCCCATCCAACTCGGCCGGTCCTCATGCTCGCCCACGCCTATCTTGGAGACGAAGTTCTCGTACCCGCTGAACGCGATGATGAGCAACAGGATAGCGATCAGCGCCGAGTCGATCAGCGACAGTACCGTGATGATGATGTCGTACTCCCCCGCGCTGCCGAGCATGCCGAAGAGCAGGAACAGCTGCTTCCCGAACTTGAGCAGCATGATCACGATGGCAATGATCAGACCGAAGAAAAATGGAGCGAGTAGCCAACGGCTCTTGAAAATCAGGGATTCGAAGAAGGCCTCGGTCTTGTTCATGCGCACCTCGTCAACGAACTCGATGAAGTCCCGCTCCGAGCCGCCAGGGCTGAGTCTCCGTTGCACGGTTGGGGGAGGCTACCCAGCCGTCGGCCGTCGTCAATGGCACCGTTCGAAAACGCCTCGACGGCGATCGGTTGACTTCAGGGACGCTCCTCCGCGACGCCGAGCTCCCGTGCCATCTCCTCCCGCATGGCGAACTTCTGAGGCTTTCCCGTGGCCGTCAACGGGAACGCCTCGACGAAGCGGACGTAGCGCGGAACCTTGAAGTGGGCGAGGCGGGCCCCGCAGAACCGCCTCACCTCCTCCTCTCCCGCCTCGTTCCCCGGCCGGAGCCGGATCCAGGCGCAGAGCTCTTCCCCGTACTTGGGGTCGGGCACGCCGAAGACCTGGGCGTCCTCCACGGCCGGGTGCCGGAGCAGGACGTCCTCGACCTCCCGGGGAAAGAGGTTCTCGCCGCCGCGGATGACCATGTCCTTGATGCGGCCGACGATTCGGCAGTAGCCGTCCGGATCGAGGGTCGCGAGGTCGCCGCTGTGCAGCCACCCGGCCCCGTCGATGGCTTCCCGGGTGCGCTCGGGGTCGTTCCAGTAACCGCGCATCACGCAGTACCCCCGGGTCAGGAGTTCCCCCGGGGCGCCGACGGGCACGACGCGGCCGGCTCCGTCGACGATCTTGACCTCGGTGTGGGGCAGCACACGGCCCACCGTGTCGAGACGGTGCTCCAGGGAATCGTCGGGGGAGGTCTGGAAGCTCACCGGTCCGGTCTCCGTCATGCCGTAGGCGATGGTGATGGCGGAGAGGTGCATCTCGGAGTGCAGACGCTTCATGAGACCGACCGGGCACGGCGCGCCGGCGATGACCCCGGTGCGAAGGCTGTCGAGGCGGAAGCTCCGGAAATCTGGGTGCTCGAGCTCCGCGAGGAACATGGTGGGCACACCGTGGAGCGCGGAGCAGCGCTCGGCCTCGACGGCTTCCAGGACCGCCCGGGCGTCGAAGCCCTCGGACGGGTACACCATGGTCGCGCCGCGGGCGAGGCAGGCCAGGCTGCCGAGGACCATCCCGAAGCAGTGGTAGAGGGGGACCGGGATGCAGAGCCGGTCCCCTTCGTCGAGCCCCATGGTCTCCCCCACGAACCGGGCGTTGTTGAGGACGGCGTGGTGGGTGAGGGTCGCCGCCTTGGGGGTGCCCGTGGTGCCGCTCGTGAACTGGATGGTCACGGGATCGTCGAACTGGACTCCGGCGGCGATGTCCACGAGCCGCCGCCGGTGCTCCGGGGCCGCCCTCGCGGCGACGTCCGCGAAGCGGAGGGTGCCGGGTTCCTTCTCCTCGCCGATTTGAACCACCACGCGCAGTGCCGGAGCCCGGGCGGCGTGGAGTTGGCCTGGGGGCTGCCGCTCCGTCTCGGGAAGGAGGCCGCGGAGCATGGCGAGGCAGTCGCTGGTCCGGAATCGGGGGGCCATGACCAGCGCCCGGCAGCCGGCCGCCGTGAGAGCGTGGTCCAGTTCTGGAGGGCGGTACGCCGGGTTGATCGTAACCAGGACGAGACCGGCCTTGGCCGCGGCGAACTGGGTTACGACCCACTCGGCGTTGTTGGGAGACCAGATCCCCACGCGGTCTCCCGGCCGGAGCCCCAGGGAGACGAGCCCCGCGGCGAAGTCGTCCACCTCCCGGGCCAGCCGGCCGTACGTCCAGCGCACGCCCTGGTGGCGCACGACCAGCGCCTCCCGGTCCGTCCGAAGGCCCGCCTCGCGGTCCAGGCACGCGCCGATCGTCTCCCCCACCAGGGGCGTCGCGCTCGTGCCGTGCACGTAAGCGGTCCGCGGTCGGGACACCCGGCACCTCCTCCCTCGATCGGCCCGTCGCCTCCGTTTCGAGCGGGCGGCCGCTCGGTTGGGAGGAGGATGGTGCGGCCCCTGCGTTTGTCAACGCGGAGCGGGGGAGGAGGCGACTCCCCGTTCCCTTGCGACCGGAGCGCGGCAGGCTCGCTCCTGGGCACGGAGAAGTGCGCCACGACCTGCGAGTTTGCCGACGGCGGCGAAGGACCGATCGGGGAGACCCGTTGGGTCCGCCTGGGCCTTGACATATATGTATGTGGCATATATTCTTTAAGCATATATGCAGAATAAATTTAAGTGGAGATCGAGATGGCCCGGAGAGAAGGCGCAATGGCAGGACCTCCAATCCGCGAAGTCGGCAACGGCTACCAGGGCTTTGCCGTCACGGTCGACGTGGCCCTGCTCACGGCGACGCACGGCTCCTTGAAGGCCCTGCTCGTGCGGCGGCCCATCCCTCCCGACGAGGGACGGTGGGCTCTGCCGGGAGGGTTCGTGGGAGCGCGGGAGTCCCTGGAGGCGACGGCGCGCCGGGTCTTGGAGACGAAGGGGGGGGTGCACGACGTCTACCTTGAGCAGCTCTATACGTTCGGAGCCCCGGACCGCGACCCGCGCACGCGAGTCGTCACCGTCGCCTACTACGCCCTGGTCGACGCCGGACGTCTCGAGCCGCTCGGGAACGACGGCCGCACCCTCGCGAACCTGGAGGTTCCGTGGCGGGGCGAAGCCGGCGGGGCGGTGGAGGCCGGGGACGACCGGGGGGCCCCCCTCGCCCTTGCCTTCGATCACGCCGACATCCTGGGGATGGTCGTGAAGCGCATGCGGGGCAAGCTCAACTACACGCCCATCGGCTTCCAGCTCCTGCCCCGGCAGTTCACCCTGCGCCAACTCCAGGAGGTGCACGAGACCATCCTCGGCGAGCGCCTCAACAAGGACTCGTTTCGGCGCCGGATGCTCGCTTCCGGGTCGCTGCGACCCACCGGAGAGAGCGAAGAACGGGTGGGGCACCGCCCCGCCGCCCTCTACCGGTTCACCCAGGCGTCGGCCGTCTAGGAAGGCCGAAGGAGGTCGTGTCATGGCCGAAATTCGACGACTGTTCCTGTGGCGCCACCTGCGCAGCGAGTCGACCTCCCACATCCTCTTCCACCGGAAGGGGAAGCTCGTCCAGGGCGGACGGGGCCTGGCCTTCTGGTTCCTGCCCTGGTCGGCCAGCGTGACGGAGGTGCCGTGCGACGACCGGGACCTTCCGTTCCTGTTCCACGCCCGGACATCCGACTTCCAGGACGTGACCACCCAGGGCGTGATCACCTACCGGGTGGAGGACCCGCAGAAGCTCGCCTCCCGGGTGGACTTCGCGATCGACCTTCGGCAGGGCGCGTTCCGGAAGACGCCCCTGGACCAACTGGGCCAGGCCCTCACCCAGCTGGCCCAGCAGTTCGCCGTGGACTACGTCGCCGGGACGCCGGTTCGCGACGTCCTCTCCGCCGGGGTCGACCCCCTCCGGCACCGGATCCGGGAGGGTCTGACCCTGGACGCCAGCCTGGTGGATCTCGGGCTGCGAATCGTCTCCGTGCGCGTCTCCGACGTCGCCCCCACGGCCGAGTTGGAAAAGGCCCTGCAGATGCCGACCCGCGAGGCGATCCAGCAGAGGGCGGACGAAGCCACGTTCCAGCGCCGGGCGCTCGCCGTAGACAAGGAGCGCGCCATCCAGGAGAACGAGCTGCAGAACCGGATCGAACTCGCCCGCCGCGAAGAGGGGCTCATCCGTCAGCGGGGTGCGAACGAACGACAGCAGGCGGTGGAACTGGCCGAGGCCGAAGCCATCACGGCCCGGGCGGAGGCCGAGCGCAGGCGCCTCGACGCCGAGACTCAGGGCGAGAGCATCCGGGTGGTGGAGGAGGCCCGGGTCGGAGCCGAGCGGCAGAAGATGGCGATCTACAAGGAATTGCCCCCGTCGGTCCTGCTGGGGCTCGCAGCCCAGGAGTTCGCCGGGAAGCTGAGGACCATCGAACACCTCAACGTGGCTCCCGACTTCCTCGGCCCCTTCTTCACCCGGCTGGTGGAAGCCGGCACCCGGTACCTGGAGGCGGAGGCGACCGCTTCGGCGGCGCCGGAGGCCGACGCGGCACGGTAGGAGCGCTCCCGAGGAGGACCGCCATGGCTGCTATCGCGAATCCCCGAGTCGTCGTGGTCACGCGGCCGAGTTCGTACGAACTCCTCCTGCACCGGCATGGGACCCGGGAACAGGCCCGGTTCTTCCTCGAGACCCGGGGGCAGTCCATCGAGAGCGCGGAAAGCGCGCACCGCTCCCAGGGAACCGCGCTACAGACGGTCGTCTCGGGCATCCCGACCCAATGGCGGCGGGCACGGGTGACACGCTCGGACCTGGACCGGTTCCTGTTCGAGCCCGAGGACGTCGTGGTGGCGGTAGGGCAGGACGGTCTGGTCCCCAACGTGGCCAAGTACCTCTCGGGCCAGCCGGTGATCGGCGTCAACCCCGACCGCGAACTCTACCAGGGCGTCCTCGTCCGCCACTCCCCCGCGGAGGCCGTGCGTCTGCTCGGGCCGGTTGCCGCGGGGGAGGCCCCCCTGGAACGCCGCACCCTGGTGGAGACCGTACTCGACGACGGGCTCGCCCTGCGGGCCCTCAACGAGGTGTTCGTCGGTCACCGCTCGCACCAGTCGGCGCGCTACCGGCTGCGCTGGGAAGGGAAGGAGGAGCGCCAGTCGTCCTCCGGGTTGATCGTGTCCACGGGCACCGGGGCCACGGGGTGGGCGCTGTCGGTCAACCGGGAGCGGGCACGCTCCGAACCCCTGCCCGACCCGACCGGCGAGGAGCTCGTCTACTTCGTCCGAGAGGCCTGGCCGAGCGTGGTCTCCGGCACCGAACTCACCCAGGGGCTCATCTCCCGGGGCCAGGTTCTCGAAATCGTGTCGGAGATGGGCGAAGGCGGGGTGATCTTCGGGGACGGCATCGAGTCGGACCCCATCGAGTTCGGCTGGGGCGTCCGGGCTGTCGTAGGAATCTCGAAGACCCGCTTGCACCTCGTTCTCGCAGGCTGAAGCCTTCTAGCCCGCGGTTCAGCCCTCCCCTGCGCCGTCCCCAGGTTCCACGGCCATCACCTTGCGCTTGAGCCGTTGAACCAGGCGCCAGCGGGCGAGTTGGTCCAGGTAGCTGTACGCAACCGGCACCACTCCGAGGGTGAGGAACGTCGAGGAGATCATGCCCCCCGCGATGGCCACGGCCAGGGGCTGGCGGCTCTCGCTTCCCACGCCGATGCCCAGGGCCACGGGGATGACCCCCGCGATGGTGGACACCGCGGTCATGAGAATCGGCCGTAGCCGGGTCGAGCCGGCCTCCACGAGGGCCTCCGGGACCGACAAGCCGCGATCCCGGAGTTGGTTCGTGAACTCGACGAGCAGGATGCCGTTCTTGGTCGCGAGGCCCACCAACAGGATGAGCGCGATCATCGAGAAGAGATTGAAGGTATTGCCCAGGAGGTAGAGGAGCCCGAAGGCGCCGACGAAGGACAGGGGGAGCCCCGTCATGATGGCGAGCGGCTGCAGGAAACTCTCGAACTGGTAGGCCAGCACCATGTACGTGAGCAGGATGGCCAGGCCGAACGCGAAAGCCACGTACTGGCCGGTCTCGCCGAAGGTCTCCGCCCGGCCGGCGAAATTGATGTTGTAACCCTGGGGAAGGATCTCTGAGGCCATGGCCCGCACCTGGGGCAGGGCCTCTCCGAGCACCAGACCCTCCAGGTTCGCGTACACCGTGGCCGAGCGCTGGCGGTCGAGGCGATTGATGACGCTCGGCCCCACGCCTACGTCGATCTGCACGAAGCCGCTCGCGTCCACTAGGCGGCCGTCCCGCGAGCGGACCCAGATCCGCTCGACATCTTCGGGGAGTTCCCGGTGCTCCGGGACGAGGCGCAGCCTGACGTCGTAGTTCTTGCCGCCCTCCTTGTAATCACCGACGTCCACACCGCCCATCAAGGCGCCCACGGCGGAGGCCACGTCGCGCACGCTCACTCCCGCGTCACCCGCCTTGTCTCGGTCGATGCGCAAACGCACCTCGGGCTTCCCGACGTCCAGGTCCCGGCTGGCGCCCACGTAGCCGGGCTCTCGGTCGAGCCGCTCCATGATGGCCTGGGAGGCCCGGTCGAGCTCTTCAATCCTGGGCCCCCGGATTACCAGCTGGATGTCCTCGTTGCGGGCCCCGGCCCCCAGGGGGGAGATGTCCGCGGCCACTCCTCGCAGGTCCGGAACCTTCCGGAGGAGGCCATTGATTTCCTTCTGGATCTCCTTCTGGCTTCGGGAGCGCTGTTCCCTCGGAAGGAGCGTGACCAGCGCGATGGCGTTCTGGGAGGAGTTGCCGATCCCGCTGATGCTGAAGAAGTGGCTCACCTCCGGGATGGCCCGGAGTTGGGCCTCAACCCGCCGGAGCACTTCGTCGGTCTTTTCCAGGGAGTACGCCAGCGGCGTCTTGAGGCGCACCGTGAAGCGGCCCTGGTCCTCGGCCGTGATGAACTCCTTGCCCAGATGCTGGAACAGCAGGCCCCCGCCCGCGAGCGACGCGAGGGCAAGCACGATCATGCTCGGTCGGTGACGAAGCGACCAGGCCAGGAGCCCGCGATACGCGCCGGTGAGGGAGTCCATCATCCGGTCGAAGAGGCGAAATCCCGCCCACTTCTCCCCTCCGACTTCGAGGAGCCGAGAGGACAGCATGGGAACCACGGTAAGCGCGACGAAGGTCGAGCAGCACACCGCGAACGCCATGGTGACCGCGAACTCATAGAAGAACCGGCCGACGATCCCTCCCATGAAGGCCACCGGCAGGAAGACGCCCGCCAGGGCGACGGTCGTGGCGATGACCGCAAAGTATACCTCCGCCGAGCCGTCCAGGGCGGCCCGCATGGGGCCCCTTCCCAGTTCCTCCCGGTGTCGGAAGATGTTCTCCACCATCACGATCGAGTCGTCGATCACGAGACCCACGGCCGTGACCAGGGCGAGCATGGTCATGTTGTTGAGCGTGAATCCCATGCCGTACATGGTCGCGAACGCTGCGACGATGGAAGTGGGAATCGACAGCGAGCTGATGAGCGTCGTCCGGGTGTTCTGGAGGAAGAGCAGAATCGTCAGGGCCGCGGCAATGCCCCCGAGGAGGAGTTGGAACCGGAGTTCGGCGATGGACTGCTCGATGAACTCCGTGGTGTCGGTGGCAAGGTGCAGCTCCATGCCCTCGAGCAGCATGGCCCGGATCTCGGGGATCATCGCTTTGGCGGCTCGGGCGATGGCCACCTGGTTGGCACCCGAGCGCGGTGCCACATTGAGAGACACGGTCCGGTTGACCCCTTCCCTCGTCGTGAACCGGGCCACAGAAAGACTCTCCTCGCGGCCCGCCTCGGCATAGCCCACGTGGCGAAGGCGCACGGGCGTCCCCCCGCGCCAAGCCACGATGAGGTCGTTGAACTCGGCGGGGTTGGCAAACTCGCCCACCGTGCGAATCAGAAACTCCTTCTCGGCCGACTCGATCCGCCCGCCGGGCACCTCGGCGTGTTGGGCCCGCACCGCGGCCATGACTTCGTCCACCCCGACGTTGTATGCGGTGAGGCGGTCCCGGTGCAGCCAGAGGCGGACCTCCTTCGCCCGAGCTCCGCCCACGCTCACCTCGCCAACGCCCTCGATGCGCTGCAGGAGGGGACGCACCTGGTCCTGGGCGAACCGGGTCAGTTCCTCGATGGCTTGCTGGCCGGTGAGGGCCAGTCGGAGGATCGGCTGTGCGTTGATGTCGAGCTTGTCGATCACGGGAACGTCGGCGTCGTTGGGCAGACGGCGCAGCCGGGCAGAGACCTTGTCTCGCACCTCCTGCTGCCAGCCGTGCCGCCAGACGATGGGGCTGGTCTTCACAATCCTGACGCTCACCGGGCGTAAAGAAGCGATTCAAGAAACGTTCACCCAGCCGTTGAATCCCGGCCTCAACACGCGCATGTTCAATCATATCCACAC
>CAZGRT010000100.1:0-2027 GCA_964528225.1 uncultured Thermodesulfobacteriota bacterium
ATGAGGGAGTCGGTAGCGCGAATCCTAGCGTGGGCCGCCTCGATCGGGGCGGCGGCGTTCGTCCTCGGTTGCGCGGCGGGGCGGTTCGCCGGGGAGCCGGTGCTCGAAGAGTTCGCCGTCAGTTCGCGCCGGTGGACGGGCGTCGGGGTCGCGGCGGGGGGCCGGGTGTTCGTGAACTTCCCCCGCTGGTCCGACGACGTCCCCGTGTCCGTGGCCGAACTCGTCGACGGCCGCGCCGTGCCCTTTCCCGACGAGTCCACGAACTCCTGGCGGCCCGGGGACGCGCCCGCCGCCCGCTTCGTCTGCGTCCAGTCCGTGGTGGGGGACGACGAGGGCTACCTGTGGATCCTGGACGCCGCGAACCCGGGGTTTCGGGGCGTGGTGGAGGGGGGCCCGAAGCTCGTCAAGACCGATCCCCGGACCCGGGAGGTCGTGCGGACCTACCCCCTCGGTCCCGAGGCGGCCCCGGCGGGGAGCTACCTCAACGACGTGCGCGTCGATACCGCCCGCGGCTACGCGTACCTCACCGATTCGGGGACGGGAAGCCTGGTGACGGTGGAGCTGACCTCGGGTCGGGCGTGGAGGGTCCTGCCCAACCACCCCTCGACGAAGTGGGAGAGCCTGACGCTCACCGTCGGAGGCAAGCCCTGGCGGATCGCAGGGGAGCCTCCCCGAGTGCACGCCGACGGCATCGCCTACGATGCGCGGGGAGACTGGGTGTACTACCAGGCCCTCAGCGGGCGGACGTTGTACCGAATCCCAGGGGCCGCCATGCGCGACCCGGGGCTCAGCGAGAGCCATGCAGCGGCCCGGGTGGAGAAAGTGGGGAGCTTCGCGGCCTCGGACGGGCTGGCCTTCGGTGCGGACGGCAAGACCTACCTCACCGCCATCGAGGAGGATGCCATCCTGCGCGTATCGCCCGGGGGGCGCCTGGAAACGGTGGTCCGCGACCCCCGCCTCGCCTGGCCGGACAGCCTCGCCTGGGGCCCCGGCGGGTTCCTCTACGTCACCACTTCCCAGATCCACCTGGGAAGCACGCCTCCGGGGCCCTACCGGATCTATCGGTTTCGCCCGGAGTAGCCTCTCCCGGTCGGGAGCTGGGACGGGGCGGCATGCTATCCGTTGAGCCAGACCAGCGCGGCCTCCGGGGAGTCGAAGAAATCCATTTGGACGCCCCGGCTCTGGGAGACGGTCGCGACGATGCGGAGATCCTCCAGGGAGTGCCTGGAAACGACGATCGCGTGTTTGAGGTCGCGGGTGAACTCGCAGAGCTGAGCCCCGAACTCGTACAGGACGAGCACGGACGGCAGGGACGTCTGCTCCCGGGTGTCCACCAGTACCTTGCGCAGGCCCTTCGCCTCCACGATCTCGAGCACCGACCGGAGGGAGCGGGCGAGGTCGCTTGGCAGGACGTCTCCGGACGAGACGATCCGAATCAGGCCAAGCGCCTCGTCGATCGTCACGGTCTCGGGCATGTCCGGGTCTCCCTTCCCTCCGGGCGTCGACGGTATTCCCGCTGGCAGAACCTTCCGGACACCGAGGGTGCCACGCATCCCCGGAACCGCAAAGGGACCCGGCGGTGGCTGTGCCGGCGGCACCGGTGCGAGCCGGAGGCAGCCGACGGCGGGCCCCGAAAACAGTAAGGGCCGGCCCTATGGCCGGCCCTTACCGGGAACCCCGACAGCGAGACGGAACGGGTCTCAGACGACGGGGGTGAACAGCTTCGTGACTTCCTTGAAGTTCACCTCGCACGCCTTGCGGGTGTCGGCGGCCACCTGGGTGCCCAGGTCCATCCAGGCCTTCGCGGCCTTCTGCGCGTCGGCCACCGCCGTCGCAGCGGTGTCGGTCCACAGCTTGGTGGCCTTCTCCGCCTGCGACTGGTAGAGCCCGAAGCACTTCTCCGCCAGTTCCACCTGCTCGTTCACGTACGTCGTCACCTTGTCCATCGTCTTCTCGGTCGTCTCCATCAGCACGTCCTTCTTCGCCATGATTGCACCTCCTTTGGGGTTGTCTTGGGCGAACTGACC
>CAZGRT010000101.1:0-7498 GCA_964528225.1 uncultured Thermodesulfobacteriota bacterium
GGCCACGTCCCGCAGGAAGTCGGCGCCCTTCATGAACCCTTCCCGCGCCTCCTCCTCTCCGGCGACCCCCATGCCCGTGCCCAGGCGCGCCCCGATTCCCAGGAACACCGCCCGGTACTCGCCCTTGAGCAGGTCCTCGAAGGGAACGTCCGTGCCCACGTCGGTGCCGTACCGGATCTTGACGCCCATCCCCTCGATGAGGTCCGCCTCGTGGCGCAGGATGCTGCGCGGCAGCCGGTAGTCGGGGATGCCCACCGCGGCCATGCCGCCGGGCTCGGGCAGGGCCTCGAAAACGGTGCAGTCGTAGCCCATCTGGGCCAGGTAGAAGGCGCAGGACAGGCCGGCCGGGCCCGCTCCCACCACCGCCACCTTCTCCTTGTCGATCACGGGCTTCGGCAGCCGCGGGGGGCGGTTCCGGTCCAGTTCGAAGTCCGCCACGAACCGCTTGAGGTACTTGATCTGGACGGGGCCGTCCACGTTCTGGCGGCGGCAGTTGAACTCGCACGGCCGCACGCACACCCGGCCCACGGTGCCGGGGAGGCAGTTGTCCTGGCGGATGACGTCCAGGCTGTCCAGGAACTTGCCGTTTCGGATGTGCTCGACGTAGGTGGGGATGTCCAGGTGGGCGGGGCACGCGCTCTTGCAGGGGGCCGTGACCTTCAGGCGGTAGGAGCCCCGGGCCACCGGCGCCGTCCGCGAGGCCGCCTGCTCGAGCTCGGCACCGAAGTGCTCCACGAAGTCCGAGAAGGCCTTGCCGCAGGACTGGCCCAGGTCGCACATGGCCTGTTCCCGCAGCCGTCGCGCGAGACGCCCCACGGTCGCGGCGTCCGAGGGGCTCCCCTTGCCGCGGCAGATCCGCTCCAGGCAGTCGTGGATCACCTTGCTGCCCACCCGGCACGGCACGCACTGGCCGCAGGAGTTGCGCACCAGGCCCTCGGCGTAGGCCCGGGCCAGGTCGAGGGGCTCGACCCGCTCGTCCCAGAAGGCCAGGCCGTCCCAGCCCATCAGGCCCAGCACGGGGGTCCCCGTGGACAACGCCGTCGGGATGCCCAGGTCCTGCCGGCTCCCGGCGTCACCCCGGCGGCTGTCCACGACCCGGCCGCCCCAGTTCGAAAAGATCCGCTCTCCCATGCAGGGCTCCCTCCTGACGCTCAGCGGTCGATCTCGCCCAGGACGATGTCCAGGGAACCGATCACGGCGATGACGTCCGCCACCATCCGGCCCACGATCATGGGTTCGATGGCCTGGAGATTCACGAAGCACGGGGGCCGCACGCGGAAGCGCCAGGGCTTCTCCGACCCGTCCGAGACCAGGTAGTACCCCAGTTCGCCCTTGGTGGCCTCCACGCTCATGTACACGTCGCCCTCGGGCGCCTTGAACCCGCCGCTCATGAGCTTGAAGTGGCGGATCAGGGCCTCGATGTGCTCGTACACGTCGCTCTGCGGCGGAGGCGTGTAGCGGGGGTCGTCGAGCATGACCGGCCCCTCGGGCATCCGGTCGAGGGCCTGCTCCACGATCCGGAGCGCCTGGCGCATCTCCACCAGACGGACCAGGTAGCGCTCGTACACGTCTCCCACGGTCCCCTTCGGGATCTCGAAGTCGTACGTCTCGTAGCCGCAGTAGGGCTGGGCCTTGCGCAGGTCCCACTGGACGCCCGCGGCCCGGAGCACCGGCCCCGTGAGGGCGTACTGGACGCACTCCTCCTTGCTGATGATCCCGACGCCTTCGGTGCGCCCCTTCCAGATCTTGTTCTGGGTGAGAAGCCGCTCGTACTCGTCCACCCGGCCGGGGAACTCCTTGATGAAGGCCCTGGCCTTCTCGAAGAACTTCTCCGGCGCATCCTTGGCGAGGCCGCCCACCCGCACGAAGCTGGGGGTGAGGCGGTAGCCCGTGACGTCCTCGAGCATGTCGTGGATCGTCTCTCTCTCCCGGAACGCGTAGAAGAGGACCGTCATCGCCCCCATGTCCAGCGCGTGGGTCGCGAGCCACAGCAGGTGGCCGGCGATGCGCTGGAGCTCGCACAGGCAGACCCGGAGGACCTGGGCACGGGCCGGGATCTGGTCCTCGATGCCGAGGAGCTTCTCCACCGCCAGGATGTAGCCGAGGTTGTTGATGAGGGCCCCGGTGTAGTCCATCCGGTCGGTGAGCGTGAGGGCCTGATGGTAGGTCTTCGTCTCGGCGAGCTTCTCGAGACCCCGGTGGAGGTGCCCCAGATGCGGGACCGCCTTCACCACGGTCTCGCCGTCCAGTTCGAGCACGATCCGGAGCACCCCGTGGGTGGCGGGGTGCTGGGGGCCCATGTTCACGATCATGTTGCGGGTCTCGGCCATGATGCCCTCCGGAGGTGCCGCGCCGCCGGCCCCGGGGGCTTCGGCGGACGGGCTCCTCAACCTCGGATCACTGGTACGTCACCTTCTGCGGGATGCCGTGCAGGGGGAAGTCCTTGCGCAGGGGATGGCCCACGTAGCCGTCCCACAGGAGGATGCGACGCAGGTCCGAGTGCCCTTCGAAGACGATCCCGAAGAGGTCGTAGACCTCCCGCTCGAGCCAGTTGGCCGCCTTCCAGACGCCCTCGACCGTCCCCAGGGCCTCGTTCTCAGCCACCGGCGCCTTGAGTCGCAGCCGGGCGTTGTGGGGGAACGAGTAGAGGTTGTACACGACCTCGAAGCGCGGCACCCGGGGCATCCGGTCCACCGCCGTGAGGTCGGCCAGCATGTCGAAGCCCAGCCGGGCGTCGTCGCGGCAGAAGGTGCAGACCTCCACGATGCTCGCCGGGGCCACCGTCACGCTCAACTGTCCCCGGAAGACCTGGTCCCCGAGGACCGCCTCGCCGAACCGCTCCCTCAGGGCGTCGACGATCGACTGTTCCTTCATCTCGACCTCTCGTCGTGTGTCGGGTGCGGTTCCCGCATCGTCCGCTCGGGCGCCGCCGCCGGCCCTACGCGATCAGCCGGCCGTCGGTGTCGGGCCGGGCGGAGAACTTCTCGTTTCCGATCTTGTCCTGGAGCTTGATGATGGCCGCGAGGAGCGCCTCCGGCCGCGGGGGGCAGCCGGGGACGTACACGTCCACCGGCAGGATCTGGTCCACGCCCTGGACCGTGTTGTAGGTGTTGAAGATGCCCCCGGAGCAGGCGCACGTCCCGTAGGCAATGACCCACTTGGGCTCCGGCATCTGGCGGTAGATCTTCTCCACCGGGCCGGCCATCTTCTTCGTCAGCGTCCCGGCCACGATCATCAGGTCCGACTGCCGCGGGGACGGCCGGAACACCTCGGCGCCGAAGCGCGCGATGTCGTAGTGCGACGACGACGCCACCATCATCTCCAGGGCGCAGCACGCCAGGCCGACGGTGGCGGGCCAGATGGAGTTCTTCCGGGCCCAGCCCACCGCCTTCTCGAGTTGGGTGGTCAGGACGGGGGGAAGCTTGGTCTCTATTCCCATTCCAGCACCCCTTTGCGCCAGATGTAGGCGTACCCGACGAGGAGAATGAGCAGGAAGATCACCATCTCCACGAGCCCGAACAGCCCGAGGGCGCGGAACTTCACCGCCCAGGGGTACATGAAGACCACCTCGACGTCGAAGACGAGGAACGCCATCGCCACGAGGTAGTACTTGACGTCGAAGGGTCGGCGGCCGCCAGGCTCCACCGTCATGCCGCACTCGTAGGTGGAGAGCTTCTCGGCGTCGGGGCGACGCGGACCCAGCACGGACGAGATCGCCACCGCGCCGAGGCCGAAGCCCGCCGCGACCAGGAGGAGGATCAGGATCGGGACGTAGTTCTGAAGCATGCCGACCTCCTGGGGCGGGGTGGGGAGGGCAGCTTGACCGGTGCCGAAGAGGCCCCAGGAAAAGCCGCGCGTATGCTACTGTGCAGCATTTTCACCTGTCAAGGCGGAAACCCCGGCGGCGCGGAAACGGCGGTTCGCTCCTCCCGCACGCCCCGTCGCCGCGGCTTCAGCGCCTCCGCAGTTCGCCGAGCCGGTTCATCCCCGCCAGGAGGAGCCCCAGCGTCACGAAGGCCCCCGGGGGGAGGATCATCACGATCATGGGCTGGTACTCTCCGCCCAGGAGGGGCAGCCCGAACCAGGTTCCGTTGCCGAGCAGTTCCCGGACGGTGCCGATCAGGGTCAGGCTGAGGGTGAACCCCACCCCCATCCCCAGCCCGTCCAGCACCGAGAGCCAGGGCCCGTTCTTCGAAGCGAAGGCTTCCGCCCGTCCGAGGATGATGCAGTTGACCACGATCAGGGGGATGAAGACGCCCAGGGCCTTGTGGAGGTCGTGGGCGTAGGCGTTCATCATCAGGTCCACGACCGTCACGAAGGTGGCGATGACCACGATGTACGCGGGGATCCGGACCTTCGAAGGGATCAGGGCCCGCACCAGGCTCACGACCAGGTTGGAACACAGGAGGACGAAGGTCGTGGCCAGCCCCATCCCGATCCCGTTGACGGCCTCGGTGGTCACGGCGAGCGTCGGGCACATGCCGAGCACGAGGCGGAACACCGGGTTCTCCGCAACGACCCCCTTCCAGAACTGGCGGCCGGCGCTCATGGCTTGTCCTCGTCACCCGCGGGAGGGGCCCCACGGGGGGTCTCCAGCGCCCGGAGGAGGCTCTCCCGGTTCTCCGCGAACCGCTCCAGCCCCTCTTTGAGCGCCTTGACGAGCGCCCGCGGTGTGATCGTGGCCCCGGTGATCTGGTCGAAGTCGCCCCCGTCCTTGCGCACCGCCCACTGCGAACCGTCCAGCGTCTTCCCTCGGAACTGGGCCAGGTAGCCCGGCGCCGTGAACTTGGCCCCGAGCCCGGGGGTCTCGGCGTGGGCGAGCACCGCGACTCCGGTCACCCGGCCCTGGGGATCGACCCCGGCCAGGGCCTCGATGGCCCCCGAGTACCCCTCCGGCGACGAGATCGGGAACGCCACGCCCACCAGCTTCCCGCCCGCGCGCCCCGGGTAGGCCGGGACCCCGCCCAGGTCCACCGTCTCCCGGTCCGGTTCGTTCTCGAAGGGCGGCAGCACCGCGCGCACGGCCCGGAGCAGTTCCTGCCGCCTCGCCTCACGGATCGGCTCCCGGGTCACCTCGTACACCCGGGCCAGGCCCAGGGCCGCCAGCACGGCCACCACCGTCAGGACGACCACCATTCGCGCCACGTCCTTCATGCCCGGCCCGCCCCGGGAACCCACCCGAACTTCCGGGGCCGCGTGGCCCGGTCGATGAGGGGCACGGCCGCGTTCATCAGAAGGATCGCGAAGCTCACTCCTTCCGGGTACCCGCCCCACAGGCGGATCATCGCGGTGATCACCCCGCAGCCGATCCCGAAGATCCAACGCCCGCGCCTCGTGAGCGGGCTGGTGACCATGTCGGTGGCCATGTAGAAGGCACCCAGGACGAGCCCTCCCGTGACGAGGTGGATCCACGGGCCGAGGTATCGGTCAGGATCCGCGGCCCAGGCAGCCCCGGTGACCGCGAGGGTCGCGAGCAGGAAGCCCAGGGGGATGTCCCAGGTCACGATGCGCCGCCACAGCAGGTAGGCCGCCCCGAGCAGGAGGGCCACGGTGGAGACCTCGCCGATGCACCCGCCCTGCCAGCCGAGGGCGAGCTCCCGGAAGGAGAGCCTCCCGGCCAGTTCCCCCAGGTTGCCCGAGGTGAGGACCAGCGTCTTCGCCTCCCCCAGGGGCGTCGCCGCGGAGACCGCGTCGGCCAGGGCTCCCCCGGGCACGCTCCAATCGGTCATGGCCACCGGGAAGGAGACCAGCAGGACCACGCGGGCCACCAGAGCCGGGTTGAACGGGTTCTGCCCCAGCCCACCGAATACCTGCTTGCCGAGCACGACGGCTACCGCCGAACCCAGGAGGACCAGCCACCACGGGCTGGTCACCGGGAGGTTCAGGGCCAGGAGCAGCCCCGTCAGCGCCGCCGAACCGTCCGCCACCGTCGACGGCCTCCCCCGAAGCGCCGTCACGGCGGCCTCCGCCGCCACGCACCCGGCCACCGCGAGCGCCGTCACCCACGCCGCGCGCCAGCCGAAGAGGTAGATCCCCCACGCGGTGGCGGGCGCGAGCGCGAGCACCACCCCCCCCATGATGCGGGCGGTGGAGTCCCCGTCGAACACGTGGGGCGATGCGCTGATGTGGAGAAGCGGTTTCGTCAAGTTGGGTGCTCTCCGTCCCTTGTTCCCTGTCCGGCGCGCTTCGTTCGCTGTCCGCCTCGGGGCCTTCTCCCGACGCGCCGCGCGCCGCGCGTCAGCTTCCCATCTTCCTCCGCCGGGCCAGTACCCGGCCCTTCGCGTAGCGGATGGACTGGACCAGGGGGATCCAGGCCGGGCACACGAAGGAACACGACCCGCACTCGATGCAGTCCAGGGCATTCCACTCGTCGGCCTCGCCGACGAGCTCGTTCTCGATGAGCCGGCACAGCGTCGTCGGCGAGAGCCCCATCGGGCAGGCCGTCACGCAGCGGCCGCACCCGATGCAGGGCCCCGGCGGGGCCTCCCGCACCTGGGCCTCCCCGAGGCAGAGGATCCCGGACGTCCCCTTGGTCGCCGGCACGTCCAGGTCGTGCTGGCTCAACCCCATCATGGGACCGCCCAGCACCACCTTGACCGCGTCCTCGGTGAGCCCGCCGCACGCCTCCAGCAGGTGGCGCACGGGCGTCCCCACCCGGAAGCGCAGGTTCTTCGGCGTGCGCACGGCCGGCCCGGTGACGGTGGCGATCCGTTCCACCAGGGGCTTTCCCGCGGAGACCGCGTCCCACACCGCGGCGGCGGTGCCCACGTTCTGGACCACCGCGCCCACGGCCATGGGCAGGGCGCCGGAAGGCACCTGGCGGCCCAGGACGGCGTGGATGAGCTGCTTCTCCGCGCCCTGGGGGTACTTGACCTTCAGGGCCACGACCTCGCAGAAGCGCCCCTCCCGGACCAGGCCCCCCAACAGCGAGATGGCGTCCGGCTTGTTCGCCTCGATGCCCAGGTACCCGCGCTCGAGGCCGAAGATCGACAGGATCGTCCGCAGCCCCGACAGGATGCTCTGGGGCGCCTCGAGCATCAGGCGGTGATCGGCCGTCAGGTAGGGCTCGCACTCGACGCCGTTGAGGAGCACGGCGTCGATCCGCACCTCCGGCGGAGGGGAGAGCTTGACGTGGGTGGGGAACGTGGCCCCTCCCATCCCCACGACCCCGGCGTCCAGGATGCGACGGCGCAGGACCTCCGGCGCCGCGCCGAAGGGTTCGGGCAGCGCCTCCAGATCCCCCGACCAGGCATCCTGCCCGTCCGACTCGATCTCCACGGCCGGCTGGGGCGAACCCATGGCGTGGGGGTGGAGGCCGACGCCCCGGACCGTGCCGGAGGTGGGGGCATGCACGGGGGCCGACACGACGCCCACGGGTTCGCGGATCTTCTGCCCGGCCAGCACCCGGTCGCCCTTCTGCACCACCGGGCGCGCCGGCGCGCCGATGTGCTGGCTGAGGGGCACGAAGAGCCTCTCCGGGAGCGACACCGACTCCACC